>WFZK01000010.1 GCA_015489595.1 Candidatus Dojkabacteria bacterium
AGATGGTTTTGCGGGGAGAGCAGAAGGTTGATGTAGGTGATCTGGTAGACACAAGCGAGTTCCCTTTCGATGTCCTGGCGACATTTCTAAGGGACGTTGGTGAGAAGAACACTCTTTATGTGTACAACAAAGTTGTAGAGTTTATAAAACTCCTAAGGTCTGGCTATTTTTATAGAAAGAGTAGTTATGTACTTTTGAGCACAATACACTCCTCAAAAGGACTTGAATTCGGAACAGTTTTTTTGCTTGGTTTAAGAAAGGGAATATTCCCTGCAAATTACGAGTCTCTTCAGTCGGAGCGGCGCCTACTCTACGTGGGATTTTCTAGGGCTAAAAACCTTGTGGTTTTAAGTTATTCAGGAGTTCCTAGTAAGTTTGTGGAGTATTTTAAAGATGTTGAGTTTGTTGATGTTTTTTCTAAGATTAGAAAGAGGAAGTCAAGTCAGTTAAGACTTGTTTGATTAGGTGGCTCCTAGCCAGCTCTTCAATTTTCTGAAGACAATTGAAGGTTATGGCATAGTTTGAGGTTGGGCTCTTTGAAGCAACCAAGATTATAGGTAGTTTAGGCATATTTTAGCTTAGGGGCGGTAATCAGGCTGTGTGCAATTCAACTCGACTGGTAAAAATTTTGTAATTTTTGGGAGGTATCATTTGGTATGGGGGTGCCCGAAAGGTGTAGAGAATTGGGCGTAAGACAAGTGTCGTTCGATCGGTTATTTCCTGGGCGGGGCGCCGAAGGCGCCCCGCCCAGGGTGTATGTGTTTGGGGATGTGAGTGTGGGCAATTTATTAGGAAGGGGGCAGGAGAATTATGAAAAGAGGTCCGATAAGCGCAGTGACGGGGAGAGCAGGCCTTTAGGATTGTGGGGGGATAGACAGTATTTCCTTTCTATTGTGGGTACTCGTAGGCCATCTCTCCAAGCTACAGAATGGTTGCGAGGCATTTTTGTGCAATTGTCCGCAACTGGGATTTTGGATTATCTGGTTACTGTTAGTGGTTTTGCTTACGGCATAGATAGAAGAGCCTTTGACTTTTCTTTAAGATACGGTGTTCCTACGATAGTAGTATTGCCTTATCTTTTCCCGTATCAGGTTAAGCGGTTTAGGTCTTTTAAGAAAGTTATGGTCATATCTGAATTTGGTTGTTCTTCAGAGGCGAGTGTACAACATTGGCATTTTGTTAAGAGGAATAGGATTATAGCCATGCTAGGCAACATTACACTTGTAGTTCAAGCTCCGATAGGAAGCGGTTCTCTTATTACCGCCTCGTTTGCTGATACATACGGCAGAGAGGTTCTCTTCAGAGTGAGCGGAGCTTTAAGAGATTTAGGTGCTAGGTATTTTTTAGCTACGGGGCGCGGGAGAGTGGCTATTGATGCGTACGATATTGTGGCTGCGCTAAACGATGACCTTCGGGACAAGTTTGTGCTAGCGCTGGTACATCTTTTAAAGAGTAGGATAAGTTCTTCTAAGTGGCCTAAAGATGATGCGTTTGTTAGAGGTCTGGTTAAGACCCGTCTGGAAATAGGGAGCTTGTTTCGGCGTTGGAATTTCCCTCCTAATTTAGCCAAGAAAATTATGCTAGAATTACTCAACAGAAATTGGGCTTACATGAATGGGAAAGCCATTTTGTTAAATTTATTTAATATTTTTTAATATTTTTGTAGATGAATCTAGTATTAGTAGAGTCACCAGCTAAGGCGAAAACCATTGAAAAGATTTTAGGGAAGGGTTATAAGGTGGTCGCTACCTTGGGGCACTTGATCGATTTGCCTAAAAGTAAGCTAGGAGTTGACCTTACGACATTTGAACCCGAGTATGTCCCTATTAAAGGTAAAGGAAAGTTAATAAGATTTATTAAGCAGCAGGTAAAAGGTGCCTCTTTGGTGTTGCTGGCCCAAGATCCAGATAGAGAGGGAGAGGCTATAGCTTGGCAGGTACTAAAACTTACAGAACTTCCTGAAGATTCTTATAAGAGGATAGTATTTCATGAAATTACAAGAGATGCCATAAGGAAAGCAGTAGAGCAGGGGAGACGTATTGATCTTAACTTAGTGCAGGCCCAGCAAGCCAGACGGGTTTTAGATCGGCTTGTAGGGTACCCCCTCTCGGAGCTTCTGTGGCACAAGATTAGATATGGCCTTTCAGCGGGTAGAGTTCAATCAGCGGCATTAAGGTTAATAGTGGAACGTCAAGAGAAGATTGACGCTTTTGAGCCTGAAGTCTATCTGACAGTCGTTGCCAAAACCTCGCTGGGAGATTTTCTCTTATCTTCTTCTAAGGATCTCAAACCTCTGAGGTTTCCTGAAGACAAGAGGCAATCTCTTTTAGAAAAGATAGAGCATCTTCGTACACTTAAGGTTGTGGGATTAGGACGGTCTGAGGCTGTGGTTACCCCTCCGCCTCCCCTGATTACATCGTCCCTCCAGCAAGAGGCTAATAGAAGATTTGGATTTTCTGCAAAAACTACGATGCGTCTTGCCCAGGAGCTATATCAGGGCTTGGATATCCCTGGGATCGGAAGACGCTCTCTGATCACATACATGCGTACTGATTCCGTAAGGCTTAGCAATTACGCTATTTCCGAGAGTAGAAAATTTATAGAACATCTTTTCGGAAGGGAGCTTCTAAATCCTACAGTACGTAGATACAAGACACGGTCTAAGAATGCTCAAGAGGCACATGAGGCTATCAGGCCGGTCCACTTTGATCTCTCCCCAGATGTACTTAAAGATAAATTAAGCAAGCCGCATTGGTTAATTTACAATCTGGTCTGGGAGAGAACTATCGCTACTCAGATGAAGCCGGCTCTTTACGATGTGTATACGATTCATGCTAATCCTGAGATCCTAGATGGAATTTGGATACTTAAAAGGAGGTTTTTAAAAGAACCTGGTTTTTTAATCTTAGCGGGGAAGACGAAAGAGGAAGAAGGAGCTTTTAAAGGTCTGTCAGAAGGTACAGAGGTCACTGTTAATGAGGTAGGAGTGGTGGAGAAGCAAACATCTCCTCCACACCCCTACACAGATGCGTCTTTGGTTAAAACCTTAGAAAAACTTGGTATAGGCCGTCCTTCTACGTTTGCTACTATTATTGATACCCTCCTTAAGCGAGGGTATGTGCAAAGAGAAGGTAGATTTTTGATCCCTACTGATAATGGGAAAGTGGTAGCTGATTTCCTAAAGAAACATTTCCCAGAGATTGTGGATTATGAGTTTACGGCTAATATGGAGGATAGTCTCGACAAGATCGCGCGAGGGGAGCTTTCAAAGGAGGGGTTCTTAAAGAATTTTTATCCGACATTCATTGAGAAGGTAGAAAAAAAGGAGAAAGAGGTTAACAAAAGCGATGTTGTAGTGCTGGAGAAGACTAATGTAAAGTGCCCTAAATGTGGTGCTGATATGGTACTCAAGCTGGGTAAATTTGGGAAGTTTTACAGCTGCAGTAGGTATCCCGAGTGTGATGGCATGTTAAGTTACATTGATGAGAATAGGTATGAGATCCCTCCAGAGGCCAAAAAGGGAGAGTGGGTTCTTAAGGTGGGTAAATATGGTCGTTTTTGGGCGCATAAAGATTATCCTAAGATAAAACAAACAGCGCCATTGTTATTAAAAGAAAAGTGCCCTAAGTGTGGGAGTCCTCTGATAGAGAGGAGGGGTAAGAATGGTCGCCTATTTATAGGGTGTTCTAATTATCCTAAGTGCAAGTTTATTAAAAGATAAAAATGCTTCCTCGCGAAAAAGCGAAGTTATTAGGAATTCAGAATTTAAGCTACGAGGAGCTTTTTGCTCTTATTATCGGTCAAGGAAGTAGGAAAGAGAGTGTTTTTCAACTGGCTAAGCGCCTTACCAGAGTTTTTAGAAAGAGAGGATTTAGTTTTTGTGCGGAAAATATCTTAAAGCACGAATGTAGTCTTTTAGAGGGGGTTGGCGAGGCTACGCGTCTTAGGATTAGCGCAGTGTTCGAACTGATGCTGCGTGTGTGTCAGACTGAAAATCAGTTCCGCATCACTTCGACCACAGATGTGTTAAAGATGATGCACAGCCTTGTTCGTAAGAAAAAAGAATATGTTTATGCATTATATCTTGATTCTAGTCGTAGGCTTCTGTCTAAAAAACTGCTTGCCCTTGGCGGGATTGATTTTGTTAATTTGGATTTGAGATCTCTCTTTTCACACGCGTTAGTAAAGGGGGCTACAGGTATTATTTTAGTGCATAATCATCCATCTGGAGAGGCAAACCCTAGCAAGGCTGATTTGGTAGTTACTGAGAGGGTAATAAATGCGGGTAAGATTTTAGGTATAGAACTAATTGATCATATAATTCTTGCCAGGGGCGGGTATTTTAGCTTCTCAGAGAGTATGTTATAATCGACTACAAACATGCCTCTGTATTCCTCCTTGAGTACAGTGGCAGAGGCTTAGATAAAAGGAGGTTTTGTAAATATGAATAAGTCTAAAAAAATCCAACTTTCCTGGCCTACCGTTGATGAGCTTTTGGAGGCGGGGGCCCATTTCGGTCATTCTGTGAAAAGGTGGCATCCAGCGTTCGCTCCCTTTATTTATAAGCGTAAAAAAGGCATCTATGTCATCAATGTTGAGAAAACCCTCGAGAAACTGAAGGAGGCAATGGAGTATTTAGCAAAAAGGTTAGCCAACGGGGCTAGCTTAATGATAGTAGGGACTAAAAAGCAGGCTTCCTCAACTGTGAGGGAACTCGGAGAAAAATATGGTGTATTCTATGTAGACTACAAATGGCCTGCAGGGCTACTTACCAATTTCGAAAGGGTAAGCCAATCTATTTCTGCACTTCCAACTCTAAAGGAACAGTATATCAAAAAGAAGTATCTTCTTACTAAGAAAGAACTTTTGGGTATTAAGAGAAAGGTTGAAAAATTAGAGAGAAGGTTCGCAGGGCTTACTTTTATAAATCAGGTCCCGGATGTGATCTTTATTATAGACATCGTTAGAGAGAAGATCGCTCTCAAAGAGGCAAGAAAGCTGGGGATTCCCGTAGTTGCTATGGTAGATAGTAACGCAGATCCGAGGTTAGTTGATTATCCTATCCCTATTAACGACGATGCCGTTAAATCGATTAGGTTGGTGCTTGACCTTTTAGGCGAGGTACTAGCGAAGTTTGGTTCAGATAAACTTACTGTCATTAGACAGAAGTTTGCTGAACATTTAAAGACCTTAGAGGAGAATGTAGATAAGGCGTATGCGTATAAGAGAGAAGCAGAGCCAAAAGAGGAGGTAGTTGAAAAGAAAGAGGAGAAGGGAAGAGTAGTTAGAGTGACAGCATTTAGACCTATCAGCGAGTTAGGTTTAGGTCCAAGTATAGAGGAGAAGTTAAAAGCAGCTGGGATCGACTCCATAGAGGTGTTAAGAAGTAAGAGTCTGGAAGAACTCAGAGCCATTAAAGGAATCGGTGCTAAAACCGCAGAAAAGATAATTTCTAAATTAAGAGAATACAATGGCAAGTAGCTTGGTTGAATTAAGAAAACTTACGGGTGCTCCTATATCATTGTGTAAGGAGGCTGCTGAGAAGTTTCCTGATAGTATCGATAAAGCTGTGGAGTATATCCAATCTAAATTGCGTGAGAAAGCAGGCAAGCTGGGAACGCGCGAGACTAAGGTGGGTATAATTGAGGTGTATTCCCACGGGACTGCGAAAAACATCGGGGTAATGGTTGAGGTCTTGTGTCAGACTGATTTTGTAGCAGGTAACAAGGAATTTCGGGATTTTGCGCATGATTTGGCTTTGCAGATAGCTTCGATGAGACCACTTTATGTAGGGGTTGAGGATATCCCTGAAGAAGAAATAGAAAAACAAAAAGAGTTATGGAGAGATGAGCTTTCTAAGTCTGGTAAGCCTGCTGAAATAATCGATAAAATAATAGAGGGGAAGCTCCAGAAGTGGATAGAGCAGGTTTGCTTACTTGAGCAGGAACACTACGCGAAAGAAGGGGTAAAAATCAAGGATATTCTTGCTCAGCTAAGTGGAAAGCTGGGCGAGAATATTAAGATATCACGATTTGTTAGATGGGAGATATAGATAGCTTTTTTAAAGAAGTAGAGCAGGACTATAAAGAGATAGTTGATAGATTTAAGGCAGAGGTAGACAAGTTGCGACTCGGGAATGTGAATTTAGAAGTGGCTAAAAATATACAGGTTGAGGCTTACGGATCCATGGTCCCTCTTTATCAAATTGCAAGCTTAAGCGCCTCCACAGCGATGACATTGGTAGTTACTCCCTGGGATAAATCTTTGCTTAAACCCATAGCTGAAGCTTTAGCAGCAGCGTACAATAATGAAGTTACGCCAACTGTAAAAGACAATGCTGTGTATGTTAATTTCCCTCCGATCACGAAAGAAAAACAACTCGAATATTTAAAGCTCATCAAAGATATGGCCGAGAAGTTCAGACAGCGCCTCCGAGATTTACGTAACGAGGCCAAAAGTAAGTTGGAGGATATGGAACTCCCAGAGGATTTGCACTTTAAGGCTCAGGAGAGATTAGATGAATTGACTAGAAAGTATACTGAAGAGATAAACTCTGTATACGAAGACAAGAAACAGCAGCTGTCATGAGTATAGTTATTTTTTTGTTAATTATAAATGGCTTAATCCTTATTCACGAATTAGGACACTTTATCTTCGCTAAGCTGGGGAGAGTAAGAGTAAAGGAGTTCTCCCTCGGGATTGGGCCGGCGTTTTGGGGTTTTAGATACAAAGGGACTTGGTTTAAGCTTAGAGCCATTCCTTTTGGAGGATTTAACGATATAAAAGGTCAGGAAACTAGAGAGCGAGGGGGTGGCAATTTTATCGACGCACCCGGGTTGGTTAAGTTGGCAATTCTGTTAGGAGGTGTAATCTTTAATTTGGCCTTAGGTATTGTGCTCTTGCATATCTACGTTGCTTCTGTAGGTTATAAAGTAAAGGTTCCGGTAGATGTTCCTGTGTTTTTTGCTCAGAAGAGGGTAAATGAAAAAGAGGGGGTTAGAGTAGTTGGAGTGACCGCTAACTCTAATATGAAGGTGATGTTTAAAAAGCATCCTAATATGGTGATACTTAAGGTAGGGTGTGCTGCTGTAAATAACCCTGAAGATTTAGTTAAGATAATAGATACCTTACATTCAAAAGGAGCGAAAAGTGTGAGGCTGACATTGCTATTAGATGGAAAAACAAAACGAGTGTATGGTTTTAAGCTTAATAAAAAGGGGAAGTTGGGGGTCTACATTGAGAAGAATACAGAATATATACTAGATTATTCCAGACACAAATTGCTCGCAGGGCTGTTTTATACTGCGGATTTAATCTATGCTAACCTAAAGATTCTGTACAGGCTCATAGAAACCGCTGTTTCTACTCGCAGAGTGGGTGAGCTCAAATATGCTGTTTCTGGTCCTGTAGGAGTATATAAAGTGGTAGATATGGGGATTAAAGAGAGTTTAGGACCTGCATATTTTGTGCAACTTATTGGGTTGTTGAGCGTGAGTTTGGCGGTATTTAACTTGCTTCCTATCCCTGGATTGGATGGTTGGCATGTTTTGATTGTTCTACTAGCGATAGTTAGTGGTGGTAGGCTGTATCATGAAAAGCTTTATAAGTACATAACCTTCGGTGGTTTGCTACTGTTAATACTTTTATCTATAATCATCACAGCAAAGGACATAAGATTATTCTTTTCGAGATGATTAAATATGATATCAACACAGAGTTTGCTTCATGGTATCAGGATGTAGTACTAAAAGCTGATCTGGCTGATTATGGGCCGGTAAAAGGGACGATGATTTTTAAGCCTTATGGCTATGCTTTATGGAAGAGGGTTCAGGAAGTATTAGGAGAGATGATTAATAAAAGGCTCGGAGCTGCGGATGTGTATTTCCCTTCCCTTATCCCTTTGGAGTTTTTAGAGAGGGAGAAGGAACATGTTGAAGGGTTCGCTCCAGAGGTAGCGGTGGTAACTCACGCTGGGGGGAAAAAACTAGCCAAGCCAGTAGCTATCCGTCCGACATCGGAAACAGTAATGTATGATGCTTTTGCCCGTTGGATTTCGTCATATAGAGACTTGCCGCTTAAAGTAAACCAGTGGGTTAATATCGTAAGGTGGGAGAAAAGGACCGTACTTTTCTTAAGATCCACAGAATTTTTATGGCAAGAGGGGCATACGGTCCATGCTACAAAGGAAGAGGCCGCTGAACAGGTGATGGAAGCATTGGATACCTATGAAGAATTTCTGACCAAGTATATGGCGCTTCCTGTTGTAAAGGGCTATAAAGTTGAAACAGAGAAGTTTGCTGGCGCTCTTTACACCACTACATTAGAGGCGTTGCTTCGTACGAAGAAGGCTCTTCAGGTAGCCACTTCGCATCACTTAGGGCAAAATTTCGCAAAGGCTTTTAGGATTAGATTCTTAAGTAAGCACAATAAAGAGGAGTTCGCGTGGCAGACCAGTTGGGGGCTAAGTACCAGGACCCTTGGAGGCCTAATAGCCATGCATGGAGACCAAGCGGGGCTAGTATTACCGCCTGAGATGGCTCCTATTAAGATAGTAATTATTCCGATTTATAAGAGCAGGGAGGAAAAATTAAAGGTTGCAGAATATATTACCAGCATCGAAAAAATGCTGGACGGTGTAGGGGTCTCATATCATACCGATTGGTCCGAGAATACTCCGGGTTGGAAGTTTAATCAATGGGAGCTGAAAGGAGTTCCTTTGAGGATTGAAGTGGGGCCAAGCGAGGTGGAGAGCAATCAGCTACGGTGTGTGTCACGTCTGAATAGAGAAGTTAAGGTTTTTAAGAAAAGCTCTAGGGTTTATAAAGCCCTACTTAAACTTTTGGACGAGATTCAGGTGAGTCTTTACAAGAAGGCTTTGGATTTCTTAAACGAACATACGTCAGAGGCTAAAACCGAGGAGGAGTTTGCTGCTGCGCTTTCTAAGCCTGGAGGCTTTATTAAGGTATTTTATAAAGATAGTCCTAAGGCGGCTGAATATATAAAAGAAAAGTACAAAGCCACTCCTCGTGTAGTGCCTTTTGATACCTATGAGCAAACTGGTCGGGATTTTATTACAGGAGAGAAAGGAGCGAGGCTTACGTGGTTTGCAAAGGCATATTAATCTGATATAATTGCAGGATTATGGCAGTTGTTGTGATTCATCAAAATGAATCGATTAATACAGCCCTGGCTCGGTTTCAGCGTCAGGTGATGAAAGAAGGAATTATAAGTGACGTACTTGCACACAGGTGGTATATCTCAAAAAGCGAGGTAAAAAGGTTTAAAAGGATGGCTATAAGGCGCTTGCGAAAGCGCAGACGCAGACGTTTAAGAAAGAAACCTCAAGTAAAAGTAAATCTAAAGCCTAAGATTCTCTAGGCATGGGAGAAAAGAATATTACCCGTTTGGAGAAAGAGATAAGAGAAGCCTATCTTAAGGCCAGAATTAAGAAGGATCCTGTTAAGGCAGCTATCTTATCGTTGGTAATCGCAGAGATAGAGAATCAAACTATTGCGAATAATCGTGAGCCTTTATCTGAGGATAAAATAGTTCAAATTATCAGAAAGTTTGTAAAAGAGGGGGAGGAAAATATAGAGCTTTATTCTAAGCAAGGGAGAACAGACAAAGTTCTAGAAGAGAGTATGCAGGTGAAGCTGCTTAAGCAGTTTTTACCCGAACCGGTGAGTCAAGAGGAAGTGTTGGCTAGCATTAAAGAGCTAGTTCAGAACGGCATTACTAATTTCGGAGATCTGATGAGGATTTTGATGGAAAAGTACGGCCCTCGTGTAGAGCCTAAGGTGCTTAGCGATCTTATTAGGAAGGTCCTCAATGAAGGTTAGGTTCTTTTTTGAGAAGGAGTTTACGAGAACAAAGGAATGTCTGGAAAGCCTCGACGTTCCGAGTTTAGAAAAGCGTTTTAGAGACTTATCCTATAATGTAAATATCTATTTTCTCTCTAAAAAAACTATAGAATATCTGAACAATAAGTTGTTTGGCAGGAAAGGACCCACGGATGTAATCTCCCTTGATCTGGGGGAGATAGGCGAGCTGTATATTTCTCCCTATCAGGTGTCAGCTAACGCCAGAAACTATCATCAAGCTTTTTGTAGGGAACTCTTAAGAGTGATAATTCACGGTCTTTTGCACCTTTCTGGACATAGGCACTCTCGCCAAATGTTTGCTATTCAAGAACAGTTGTTGGATAATCTTTATAGATAAGTTATAAGTTAAGTTTTATGGTAGATAGCGAAAAGATTAGGTTCAATGCAAGAGGGATGGAACTTTCAGATGCTCTGGTGGATTATTTTCTTGAGAAGTTCAGCAAGGTTGAGCATCAACATCTTATTGAGTGGGTGGATGTAGAATTCGCCCAGACGAAGTTTCATAGAGGCGCTGATAGTGATTTTTATGTTAGAGTTCTTATTAAGTTACCTAAGGCCTATATTAGAGTAAAGAAGACTGGGAGTGACATTTATGCCATCGTGGATGAGATTTCGGATATTTTGGTTAGTAAGGTCCAACAGTATTTTGATGAGCTTGCAGAAAAGCCAGCAAAAGAGAAGGTGGTTGTAGTTCCAGATTACGAACGGGAAAAGCTGTATTCCCCGCAGTACTTAGATTATAAGGCGAAGGTGAGAAGGAAAGAGCTGCAGGAAATGACACCAATTAGTGTTCAAGAAGCTGTAGCGCATCTAGAACTTTTAGATTTGCCTGCTTATATTTTTAGAAATGTTGATGAAAACAACCAAATCCAGATGATTTATAAAGATGGAGATGAGTATGTACTGGTTGTGCCGCCGGCAGGTTTTTAGAGACGCCTGAGTTAAAGGTGGCGCAGGGTTCATGTAACTATTTTTCAGAAAGAGGGGATTACACAGTAGGGCATAGAGAAAGTCTGAAGGGTGGTTTTGTCGTATGCTAAAAACAGTAAAAAGGTCTAATCCGCGTGGGAAGGGGTAAAATGGCTTACCCTTCCCACGCCTTTAGTATTTTATTTCTTTTTATTTTCTGTTTTCTGGGTGGGTGTTGTCTTAGCTGGCTTCTTTTCAGTAGGTGTTGGCTTTGGTTTCTGTGTCTGACTCTGGGTTTGCTTTTTATGTTCTTTAGTTTTCTTCTCTATAGCTTGTACGATTTCCCTAATTACCGGGAGGCGAGCGAGACCTTTGCCAGGCCAGTATTTGTATGGTTCTTCAAGGTAGTTGTGAAGAGAGCTTGAGACTTCACTCATCTTGGAGTCTAGCCAAGCTTTTTCAAGTTCATTTATTTTTACTTTCTTATATGTTTCCTTTACCTTATTTACTACGTCTTTGAATTTTTTGCCTTTAAATTCAGGGCTGTCTTTTAGGTTTTGGTTGAAGAACTCCTCAAGATCCTTCTGAGTGGGTTCTTTATAATCTTTTTCTACAATCTTCTCGAGAGTAAGTTTCATCTTAATGAGTTGCTTTAAGTCTTCTAGAGTTAGACCCTGGGCCTGGATGGTCCTTAAGAAAACCTGTTCTCCACCGTAACTCTTCTTGAGCTGTTCGATTTCTTGTTCAATCTCTGCTTTTGTTACGTTAATCCCCTGCTTCTTGGCCTCACGGCTTATTATTTGCTTTGAGATCTCATACTCTATTAACACCTGAGGAGTGGTTGGAAGTTTAGTTCTAAGGAACCTATTTACTATATCTGATTTTTTGACTACATAACCTTGAGGGCTTTCTGCCACTACAGTCTGTTTGACATAGAACTGGATAGCTGCATCCAGAGCAAATAGAAGTATTACGAAGGTGAACACCACCTTTAAGATCTTTATAGTTTGGGGGGATACTTTAAGCTGAATCTTTTTAGCTTTGGACATTTTTTAATAATTTCAGAAATTATATGCTTGCCTTATTATACATGAATTTACTTCAGATGGTAATAAATGGAGATCAGCCCACCTCCGTGGTCTATTAAGACGTATTTTGATCCGTAAATATCTCGCCCCCTGTATAATTTCCCTCCTAGCACGGCGCGGACTGGGGCTCCTTCCCCGGTTTGATTAAAACACGCAACATTCGGGAGGCTTTTGTACCACCTAGTTCCATAGATGTATGCTGGACACCGGATATCTTTTTTCTTTTTACAGTATTTACTCCCATTATGGAGTCCTGCTCCCATACTGACCATATCTAAGGCGTAACCTTCATGGAACCATTGGGTAATTAAGGGTTTGGGGACTGGAGTGAGAGCTCTTCCAGGTAGCAGGTATGAGCCGCTTAGTTTTAAATAGCCAGAGGCTAGAGGATTAAGGGGGATTCTACGGCGTCCAGAAACTTTATACATAGCAAAGTGCAAGTGTGAGCCAAAAGAGCAGCCTGTATGACCTTGGTAGCCGATTATAGAGCCTTTGGCTACAGTGGCGCCGGTGCCTGGTAGGTTGCCTTCAGCCCACATCTGCAATAAGACGTCGGTTAGTGCTTTGTCTACCTGATTTTCAACCTTTTTAAGTTCACTCATCCGTTTTCTTACTTCAGCTTCGCTTTTTCTTATTTGTGCTAGGAGTCGCTGCGCTTTGGCTTTTTGGGCTTTAAGTTCGTTTTGCGCTTTAACTAATTCCTGGTTTTGCCTCTCTATATCAGCCTGAGTTACAAGGATGTGATTTTCTTGGAGTTTGAGTTTTTTTAGCTCTTTGTTGATCTGTTCAGAGAGTTGTTTGTAGTAATAAACCTTTCCTTTATTTGTGTTTACATAGTAATTGTAAAGTTCAATTAGTTCAAAAAGGTCGTAGAGGTCTCCTTTCGCCAGGTAATAATACCAGGGGGTTGAAGAGAGAGCGTATTTTAGAGCTAGTGCACTGGTCATCTTGCGTTTAAGTATATTAATCTCCTCTTGATACGCGTCTATTTTGTCTTGGATTTGTTTTTTCTCGTCTTGAGCTTTCTTTAAATCTAGGGAAAGGATTTCAATCTTTAACTTAATCTCTTTGAGCTTAAGTTCTAGGTCTTTAATTTTTGCATTGGTGTATTGGAGCTGAGCGTAGATGTTATCTTCTTGTTTAGTGAGCTGGGAGAGTTGTTTTTTCAGTGAATTTCTTTGTTGCTCAACATTCTGTTTTTTCTCCTGCAGATACGCATAACATTGTTCTAGATTATAGTCGCGAGGACAGGTATATGACTGTTCAGCATAAGTGGAAGACCTAAGACCTAGATAAAGTACAACCACCAGACCTAATGTTATAAGGACAATTAACAGTCTGATACGTTTAGTCATAGTTTAACTTCTTTATAGTATTATTTACCGCCATATTACCGAAGACGTATCCTATTATAAACCCTAATATGCCCTCTGCAAGGATCGCTGTGGTTATTGCTCTATTGTTTATAAGCTGAGGGATCTCTAATACTGTGAGGAGGTTGTGTAGGCTTTTAATAAAGTAATTATCAGCGAGTAACAGTTTTAAAAGCAGAGCAGTAGAGGTCAACACAGCAAAAGCAGCAAGGGCAGATAGAGCCCCGTAGATCCCCCCTTGAATGGCGAATGGCTGCGTTATGGTAGATTTTGGAGCCCCTACTAAGTACATGGTTTTTATCTCGTCTTTTAATTTAGTTACACTAAAGCTTATGGTCATATAAATAAGTTGGAGGGATATCACAATAAGGCCTCCTGAGATAATTCCTCCGGCTATTTTTATTCCTTTACTAATCGTTCGGATACGATCTATGAGTTTTTTAAAATAAACGACGCTTACTATAGGAATGCCTCGTTTCTGCTCTTTGTCTATCCTATTTAGGATATCTTGATAAGGTTGGTTAGGTTTAAGTTCGATTTGGAGAATTTTTATAGCATTTTCTTGATTCTGGAGAAACTCCTCTATTTGGTCCTCTGAAAGTCCTAGGGATTTTAGGGTTTCCCTTTGTAAGGTGGCTGAATCTTTATAGATGACGCGTCGTACGGATGGGTATTTTTCTAATTCTTTTTTAAGGGTCATTATTTCTTCTTTTTTAGCATCAGGGTCATATAAGATAGAGATCTTCTGCTGTTTGTTAAGATAAGCTGCTATTCTGTCGGTTATAATCTGGGCGCTCAGGAAAATGTTTATTAGAATGAAGGTAATTGTGAGTACTATTATGGTTGCTATAGACAGTGCTTTGTTCCTCCTGATGTATTCTAAGGCGTACTTAAGCTTAAGCATTACTCGATAGCAGTTAGTTTAGTTAAGGCTTCTTTTAACGTCTCTATCTCTTTATAAGAGAAATCAAGTTCCTCCTTTAGCTCTTTAGGGGTGAGGGCAAGAATTTCAGAGATGTTCTTGGGATTAATTTGCATTATCTTTTGAAAGACAGAGGCAGGAAGATGTTTTGAGAGCCATAAGAGTTTTTTGTCTTTTAGCTTGGGAGCGCTCGGAATGTAAAGAGTCGAGAGGTGCTTCCTAGATACTTCTGTGGTTAGAATTCCATCTACGAGTTTCCAGATCTTAAATTTAGGGTACTTTTGAACTATATCTAGGCGGTGGGTTGCCATAATTATAGCTGTGCCGTTTTCGTGGATCTTTTTAAGAATTTCCATTATTAGCTCAGAGTTCTCATCATCTAGGTCTCCTGTTGGCTCATCTGCAAGAAGAATTTTGGGACGGTTAGCAACCGCTCTGGCGATGGCAACTCTTCTTTTCTCTCCACCTGAGAGCTGGGAAGGGAACATATCAGCTCTGTCTTTAAGTTCTACAAGTTCTAACAGGTATTCTGTGATTTGTTCTCTTTGTTTTTTGGGAGTTTTAAGAATCTCCAAGACAAATTCTATATTTTCCCGAGCGGTTTTGTGTTCTAAAAGTTTATAGTCTTGGAATACTACCCCCATGTGCTGACGGTAAAGCTGCAGAAGGTTTCCTTCAAGATGGGTAATTTCAATATCGTTAAAGAAAAGTTGACCACGAGTTGGGTATTCTTCTAGAAAAAGAATTTTAAGCAAGGTTGTTTTCCCTGCTCCTGATTTGCCGACTAGGAAGACAAAGTCATCTGGAGCAAGGGTAAATGTGGCGTTCTGGATAGGGGTTATAGTCTTGCCACCTATGTGGTAAATTTTAGCTAGATTAATGCCTTTTAACATATTTGATCAATTATAGCATGGTGATAGTCGGGCGGGGGCAAAATGTGGGGATACCACATTTTGCCCCCGCCCGCAAAGTAACTTCCTTTTTCACAGTACTGCAGAGTCATCTACCAGCAGGATAATTCAAAACGGTTATGGGAATCAATTCTAGAAGGTTTACGCAAAAATCGAAGAAAGCCGATTTTTGCCCGCGTCTCCTAAACGTGACATTCTTAATTTGGCTCGCGTTTAAGTAGAGATTTATAAATGGGCGGTCTTTTTTGACTTTACTGCTCTGTAAAGGTTAGACACCAAGAAAAGGTGTAGTTTGCCTTGTTTTAGGGCTTCCTGTGCGTTAGATTGTTTTATACGCTCCCTATGATCTTTGATCTGATCCAGGGTTAGGTCGTAGGTCCTTATAATACTTTGATTTCGGGTGGCTCTTATTCTCTCTAGGGTTTTTTGTTGGGATAGTTGGGCATGTTGATAGAGTTTGGCTTTAAGGAGTTCTAAAGCGGTTTGTCTGTTTTGGTGTTGGCTTCTGTATTTACTGCTTTTTACTATTATCCCTGTGGGTTTGTGTTTCACTATGACAGCTGTTTCCGTTTTGTTTGTGTATTGGCCGCCAGGGCCTGAGGCCCTGGCGGCCTTAATTTCCAGATCAGTCGGATTGATGTTTACGGACTCTGTCTTTATAGCTGGCAGAACTAAGACTTCGGCGTTTGAGGTGTGAACCTTTTTGTCTTTGGAGAAAGGACTGATCCTTTCCAGTCTATGACTTCCCTCTTCTTCTTTAAAGATTAGATACGCTGCGGGATCGTTGATTTTTAGAGTGCCACCTGTTATTCCGGCTGTGGGGTCGTAGGAGATATCTATTATTTCAAAAGGGACGTTTAAATTTTCCAGCGCTTTAATATAGCTCTTAAATAGCATAAGAGTAAAATCTTTTGCATCTAGTCCACCTTGTCCTGGATGTATTTCAAGATAGGCCTGCTGTGGTTTTTCAATATTATGTGTAAAAAATTTAATGAGGGAGCTTTTTGCTAGATTCTCGTATTCTTCCGGGAATTGGGATTTGTACTCCTCAGCTTCTTTGATAAGTTCAATAACCTTAGAAAGATTATAAAGCTCTCCTAGCTCTAGAAGTTTTTTAAGGGTCATTTTTTCAATAAGTGAGTGGATAAGCATAGGGGTTGCAGTTATAATCTGAATGTTATTTAGGATTATAACGCATGGTGCGAATTCGAACCGTAGGCATTCTCTATCTAGGGCATATTGTAATAAGACTTCTGGCCTTTCTTAGGTTTTACTTTCTTTCAAGAATTTACGGGGCCAATGCTATTACTGATAAATATCTGCTTTTCCTACTTGCTATGGAAACTCTTGCTTCTCTTTTGGCTAATAACCATGTTATTTCTCTCCTTATGCGGTATTTGGGCGAGTTAAAACTTCCTTTAGAAAAAGCGGAGGTGTTTTCAGCCATTATCTTCCTTATTGTGCTGGGAGGCGGGCTGGGTGCGCTGGTGGTGGGAGTTGTTATGATTGTGCTTTTTGACTTTTCTGTCTTTGAAGGTATATTTGCTGGAATTATCGGTTACTTTTTTGTGGTTTCTGTCGCGATTCAGAGTATCTTAAATCACTTGGAGCAATATGAATTGGTAGTGTATCAGGGCATTATAGGGCATTTGGTCTTGGTGATAGGCGTATTTTTGGGATCTCCTTTTCTTCTGTATGCTTCCCTTGCATTATTCGGGATTGTGCGTGTAGGGTTTGTGTTGATATTTCTTTTAAGAAAGAATTGGCTTAGCTTAAGGAGCTTCCTTTCGCTTAGTTTACACCTTTTGCCTAAGAATCTTCTAAAAGAACTCGGCTGGATTGTGGTTTCTGTAGGGATGGGGATTGCTGTCGGCTTTTTTCAGAATTACATAATTCAAAAACATGGTGTGGGTTATTTAAGCGCCTACAACTATGCTTTCCGATTAATTAGCGCGATTGCTGCTTTCGTTCTTATGCCTGTTGGGCCTGTTATTACGAATTATTTTATTAAGCTAAACAGGGTAATTAAAAGAAGGATAATTAGAGTCTTATGGGTGAGGTTTATGTTGTTTAATCTCTCGCTGTTCGTTTTAGTGGGTTTTCTGTGGATTTTTGCTCCCTTTCTTATCAAGGTTATTTATTTTCACGGTGCATTTACTTATAAAAATTATGAGTTGACTTTGCGGTTCTTTAGGGCTTTGGTCGTGGTACTTTGGTCATTCAACCTGTTGAGTATTGTGGTGAAGGGCCTTTTAGTTATCCATAAGGTGACGATGGTTTTCATAGGGTATCTTTTGGGGAGTGCGCTATTCCTGCTCTTTTTTATAACTTGCGGTAATATTTTTTCTGCCCTGTTCTGGGGCTACCTCGCCTCAGGTGGAGTATTTTTGGCGCTAGGTTTTTTATTGCTTAGGAATCTAGGGGCTTTAGTATCAGATAGAGGTTAATTAGGATGGATTACAGGGGTATTCCTCTCTAGGGTGTGGATTCATAGTGGGTTGAAAGGGTGTGGGGCAAAATATCTCAATACCGCATCCCCTCTTCGCCAAAGTGGGTTGATTTTTGTAGTACTGGAAAGCTGCCTGCCGATAGAAAGATTTAAACCACCAGAAGGATAACAATCAAGGGAGCTGGGGCAAAATCGTCTTTTTCGATTTTTGCGTGTTCCCTAGGGTGTTTACTTGTTAGATTTAATGTATGTATAATGTAATGTCTAAGTTAAGAGGAAGATATATGGAGCAAAAGTATGGGGGGTACTCTTATTTGCATCTAGGTGAGAAAGTAGATGCGGAAAAGTTTTTAATAGCCAAGTTTTATATAGAAAGTTCTCTGCCTTTGGAGAAAGCTGCTGAGGCAGTTGCGGCTGAAAGCTCTGTAGGGACTTGGACAAAGCTTACTACGATTGACGAACAGAGCCTTGCCCAGAAAGCTGCGAGGGTTATCGATATAGATAAACGGAATAACTTAGTAACGATAGCTTACCCCAATATTCTGTGGGAGAGGGGTAGTGTTGCGCAGCTTATGTCAGGGATCTCGGGGAATATCTTTGGGCTTAAGGAACTTAGAGCCCTAAAGCTCTTAGATGTGCGATTCAATAGAGAATACGTTAGGGGTTATATAGGGCCAGCATTCGGCATTGAGGGGATTCGAGCCATTTTAAACGTGTACGATCGTCCTCTGTTAGGAACAATTATTAAACCGAAACTTGGATTGGATCCACTACAGCACGCTAAGGTTGCTTATCAGGCGTGGCTTGGAGGAGTGGACATTGTAAAGGATGACGAGAACCTTACTTCCATGGATTTTAACAATTTTTACAGAAGAATTAGACTTACTCTTGAGCTTAAGAGAAAAGCAGAACTAGAAACCGGAGAACGTAAGATTTATCTTCCGAATGTTACAGCAAAGCCAGAGGAGATGTTAAGGAGGGCTCAATTTGTAAGGCAGGAAGGGGGCAGAGCAGTGATGGTAGATATCCTAACGGCCGGGTTATCTCAGGTGTCCCAGTTGAGGGATTATGACTTGGGGGTAGTCTTACATGGGCATAGGGCTATGCATGCGGCACTTACGCGTGATCCCAAGTGGGGTGTATCTATGATGTTTATTGCCAAGCTGGCTAGGCTTGCAGGAATAGATGAATTACATATTGGGACTGTTATTGGTAAGATGGAAGGGGGGAGAGATGAAGTATTAAGTATGCATAGATTCCTTCGCAGCCCATGGTTCGGCTTAAAGACTACAATGCATGTGGCCTCTGGAGGATTACATCCAGGACATGTAGAAGCACTGCTGGAAATATTGGGAGATACGGATGTAATTATAAATATGGGGGGTGGCATTCATGGGCACCCTCAGGGTACTTATGTGGGGGCTAGAGCGGCAAGACAGGCTATAGACTTGGTGTTGTCTGGTAACCATTTGGCTAAGGTTCTTGAGACTAAGCAGCCTCAAGAACTTTATCAGGCATTAAAGACGTGGGGGGTAGTGGACAAAAATGGAAGAGTCATAACTGAGGGAGTTGTAAAATCTTCTACTTATAGGCATGTTTTGGTCCAAGAATGAATGTAAGAATTTTGTAAGATTTTAAAGGTAGAATTAAATATGGCTGGCGGAATGTTAGGGGTCGCAGCTGTGGTAGAGGATAACGTTTCTTTTCAGAAGGCTGTTGTTTCCTATTTAAAAGGTCACGGTTTTTCTGAAGTGTACGGTTTTACGTATGGCCGAGAATTTCTTGAGTTTTTCAGAGGGAGGGCAGATGATCTTGGGTTTGTTTTACTTGATATGCTCCTTCCTGATATCTTTGGACACGATATACTTACTATTATCCGTAACCGCAGAGAATATTTACCTGTCATGATTATTACAGCCTATTTTGAAGAGAAGTTCTATCGTTCCTCATTTAATAGAGGTGTAGATTATTTCTTACCTAAGCCTACAAGTGTTCTCTCCCTAGGGAGCGCGGTAAGAAGATTGTTGGACTTAGTTTATGGCCCCAAGGATCGAAAACCTAAAACAGTTTTAGGGGAGAGGTTCCAGTTTGTTAAAGAGTCTAGGGCTCTCGTCGACTTGAAGGCAAAACGCCAGGTTTATCTAACACCTAAGGAAACGTTGGTCTTTAGAACTCTTCTACGATATGGTAATAGTGTAGTCCCTTACGCGTTGTTTACTCTAGGTAGGAAGAAGTTGAATAAGAATACTCTTCAGGTATTGGTATTCAGATTGAATAGTAAACTTAAGAGATTTACTAGAAACAGAATTACTGTAAAGGCAGTTTATGGGGGAGGATATAGGTTGCTTGTAAAGGATGATTCAGATTCGTAGCGGGATGAACAATACACCGAAGGGGATAAATATGGAGAAATCTAAGGGGTCTAAGACTATAAAGTCGAGGATTGTTGGCATAACTTATAGTTAGGGTTTTGGGATGATGAAGTGTAAAAATTATGTAAGATTCTGGTGGTATAGTAGAATATGCGGGGGTTAATTGAGTGGTTGGTCCGTGTACTTACGAGAGGTGCCCTCCCCTGGGGAGATTAGGGGAGGGAGAAAATCGTTTAGGGTAGGTGCGGCTGCTGTTACAGCAGCCGCACTGTATGTTATTTTCAGATCTCTTGGGAATAACTCTCTAATAGGCTATCAAATGTGGGTAGCGCGGGGAGTAGCTGCTTTGGCCATTCTTGTAGCAGGATTGGGGTTGCTTTACACAGGAATAAAAGTACATAGAGACTCCGTTGATCTAGGGAGGGCTCTCTTGTTTATTCTCTCTTTAATAGCGTGGCTAGGTAGCCTGACTATTGTGGTGTGCTGGGGACCTATCGTCCCCTTACAGTATCCACTTTACATTATCGCCATATCAAGCATGTGGTTTAGCGGTAGATGGAGGTATCAGCAGGTTCAGCTAATGAGTTATATCCTACTCTATCTATTCGCCGCTGTGAATATGGTACCATTGTGTGGAGCAGGACTCCCTCCTCTGGATGTCAACAACCGGGTTGTAACGAGTTTCTTAATGATAGCTATCAGTTTGTGGCTGCTATACACATCTGTTAAAGTGAGAATATCGACTCTCTTAGAGGATGAAGCAGTTTTAGACCTTACTATTTTCGGAGCCACCTCGTATTTGCTGATGCATACTCTTAAAAACTCTCTTATTGGTATTAAACATCGGCTGGAGCCTTGCATGAAGAGGGTAAAGGAACTTAAGCAGCTGTTTTTGACAATAGATCTTTTATTTGATCGAGGCTCATCTCGTACCGCGAGTGGCTATTTAAAGGACCTTTTGCAGGTGGTAGGTGACTTTGCAAGTAAGCGGAGTGTGGCCTTGAGCTCTAAAATTGCAAAAATAGGGGCGAAGTTAGGCTATAGTCAAAGGTTAGTGTTAGTAAGTATTGTCCACAACTTGCTCTACAATGCTATATTGGCTAGTCCTGTTAAAGGGAGGGTGAGTTTTAGGGCTTTTTCAGTTCAGGATCGTTTGCAGCTTTCAGTATGCAACAAGGGGACGTGTCCTACCTTTTGGGAGTCGTACGGCAAGAAATTGCTGCGCGGCCTGTTTGTATCTGATGTACTGCTGTCCATAAAAGGTAAAGGAAGATTGGCACACAGCTGTAGTAAAGATCGTGTCTATAGTGAGCTAACTTTAAACTTGAAGAAAGATGATAAATAGAATGCTTTATCAGTTAAGGAAGAAATTTGTCTTTAGAAGATATGTTGATTTTCAGAAAAAATATTTAGGGAGGGGTTGGGCGTCATTTTATAAAAAGTGCTCTCGTCTCACACACAGTCGCTACCCATGGACTATTCTTTGTGATTATTTAATCTTCTGGCCTTTGCCCAAACAGCAGGAATTTGTGATTAAGCTATTTAAAAAACTTACCGGAGCAGTCAAGGGCGTAAAGGGAGCAATAAATTCTTCTTTATTTTGGTTACCTGAAGAGTTTTCCACGTCTATCCTATGCATGCCAAGAGGGGAGTTAACTGGTCTGGTCGTCAGGAATGTTTTAATGTTTCAGCCTTGCGTGGAGTTTAATCATCCAGTAAAGGATTTCTGTAAGTTTTTGCTTTATTACGTGATAGTTAGGCAAATAAAGGACGATATCACCGATGTGAAATCAGATTCGGCCGTAGGGAAAATTACTCCTGTGACTGTGTTTGGTTTCCGATATGCGGATAAGATCCTTAATCTATCTTTAAAGAGGGTAGAGACAATGGACGTACCCCTTTATTACAAGAATCTTCTGCGGTTCTATTTAGAAGTGTAGGGGGTACAGACAAAACTTCGTAGGCTAACCTGCCCTGGGAGATTGGTTAATAAGAGAAGACAAGGAGGGTATTACAGCGCAGAAGTTGAGCCCCCTAAGCTTATTATTCTTCTGGCTGTTTTACATTTCCCCGTTGTTTGTGAACGATTTTTCGCTATTCCGCGTAAGGCAACCTACTTTAGGGCGTGGGGTAAAATGTGTCATTACCACATTTTGCCCCACGCCAGTCATTACTTTACTGCCACCGAAAATCCCCGTATAATTCGTTGTACATGGGCAGGCAGCTTTATGATTTCGAAAGTCCTACTTTTAAACTGTTGAGAATATTTCCGGGTATAGTGACTCTTACGTTTATCTTTTCTCCTTTTATACTTGCTGCAGTTGGAAAGCCTCAGTATCTTGCCTATTATGTACTTATCCTTTCGGTCTACTGGGTGTATAAAACCCTCACCTTTATATACGGATTTTTTGTAGGATACAACCGTTATTTAAGGGATTCCAAGGCTGATTGGAGAGCAAGACTGATGTGGCTTAAAAAGCGTTGGAATAAATTACCTGGGCCTACGACATTACCTGCTACTTGGGAGGATTTTTATATGGCCGTTATTATTCCTACATATAAGGAACCCAAGGAGATTCTTATAAGAACACTAGACTCATTGGCTAATTCGAACTTTCCTGTCAAGGAGAAGCTTTTTGTAATCTTAGCTGTTGAAGAGAGAGCGGGCCCAAATCAGCAAGAGGTAGTAAGAGAGCTTGTTGAAAGATTTAAGTCTTATTTTAGAGGCATCATGTTCTTCGTGCATCCTAAGAACATTCCAGGTGAGGTAATTGGTATTGCAGGCCCTAATTTAAAATGGGCAGCTAGGGGATTTGTAGAATATCTTAACAAGGAAGATATTAGTCCTAGGAATGTATTTATGCTGAAGATAGATGCAGATACTCGGCTTGATCCTCAGCTACTATCGGCTTTGTCTTACCGATATCTTACGCACCCAAAACGGTATAACAGGTTTTTCACAAATGCATTAAAGTTGTACTCGAATAATTTTTGGAAGGCTCCTTTATTGACTAGGCTTTTTTCAGCAATGCTGTCTCTGGTACTTTTATCAGAGTGGATTACTAATAAACATAAAAAACAGTGTTTCTCTTCTTATGCTTTTAATCTTGATGTCTTAGTTAAAATAGGATATTGGGATCCCAAGATAGGTGTAGATGACACCGGATTTTTTTGGCAGGCGTTTTTACATTTAAATGGTGACTACAAGGGAGAAGAGGTGTATCTCCCTTCTTATATGGATGCCGTAGATGTAGGTGATTATATTAGGTCCCACATCGCTCTTTATAAGCAGCAAGTTCGGTGGGGTGGGGGGGCGATTGTAACTCCGATGGGGCTTCAAGGTATGCTTAACAACAAAAAGATTCCTTTGCGCGAGAAGATCTTTAAGACTCTTCATCTTTTTGAGGTGTATACTTTTTGGACCACGATAGCGTATTTTTTAGGACTTGCCTTACCTTTGCTTTCTTTTGTGGTGCCGAGTGTGGATTTTTATGCATATTCTCATATTGCTCCCTACATAGTTAGTAAGCTTTTGACCTTTACTTTGATTTTTGTGCTCCCCATAGAATACTATGTGCTAAAACTTTACGGCCCTGTACCTAAGGATTATTCTTTAGTAAAAAGGGTAATTTTCTTCTTGAGTTTTTTCGCGATTGTGATAAACATATATCTTTTTAACCTTATTCCCTATCTAAAGGCACAGATAGATATTATGCTTGGGCGTTTTGGTAAGTTTTATGTTGTGGAGAAAACTGCTGCTAGTGGTTAGTGTTTTCCTTCTCTAGGAAGTAGCCATATCCGTACATGTTTTTAAGGTTGAAGTTAAGCTTTAGTTTCTTGAATTTCTGCCTTACACTCCAGGCTAATTTTGCAAGCGTTCCTCTTTTTCCGTTTATTATTGGAGCCCGAGAATTTAAGAAATCGTGCCTGCAGACTCCGTATGTTAGTAGCCTGGTTATGAATTCTTTTTCTGCAGGTGTAAGCCTCACAAATTTGTTTTTATATACCATCAAATAGTCCAGTCCAGCATTACTTTGGTATATTTTTACTCCTTTTGGGAGCTTCGTTGTGTAATCTACGTTATGTTCTCTGAGTGTGAGGTTGGTGGCCTTTCTCTGACTAAAAAGTTTAATGTGAGTGAGAATGGTTTTTGCTACTTCTTCAACCATAAAAGGAAATTTGAAGATGGCAGCGTATTCCTGTTCTAGAAGTGATAGCTTTTCTCGCAGGCTCTCCTTAAATACAATGGCATATTTTAAAGGTTGGTCGCTTTGGGATCTATTAGGTGAGGGTATGTCTGTAATTGAGAATTCGCAACGAGGCTTTGGGGTTTCGGTTAAGTTTATGTTGTATTTTTTAAGTTGTGACTTTAGGAAGCTATAGAGACCGTCGCGCTGGATCTCTGCTACTCCGCATACTTTAAATCCATTTTTCATATTCTATTATCTCTGAGCTTTCTTACAAAATTTTTGCAGTAGGGATGGGGGAACTGTATTTTTATGGTAGTGGTCGGCGGTACGCTAGCAGGATAATTAAGCACAGACAATAGAGGGGGATTTTAGGGGGTATGTCAAAGCCGGTTTTTACGGTTTTATCTAAGCTTAGGGGCGTGGGACAAAATGTCCTATTAACACGTTTTGCCCCACGCCCCTAAGTTGACAGTTAAGCTTAGCCTTATTATCATGTAATATGCGTGTAAAAGATGTTATTTTCTATAAGGATGTTTTGGCATCTGGATCAGAGTTCGTTACTAGCGAAGAGGTAGTGGGGCGTAAGGCGGAAAGTCTATTTAAGGCGGTGAAGTTAGGGCTCCCTGTCCCTCCTTTTTTTGTAATCACTACAAAGGTTTTTAATGACATTATAAAAGCCCTTACCACGAAGAAACAGATTAGATCTTTAGAACATTTGGTAGAGCTCTTAAATCAGATTCCTTTCCCTAAGCACGTTTTAAAATCAGTAGAGCGAGAATATTCTAAACTGTCTCTGTTGGGTAAAAGTTGGGTCGCTGTGAGATCTTCTATTTCGGCTCCTGAATATAGGAGCTTTAGCTTCAGTGGGATTTTAGACACCTATCTTAATGTAAGAGGGATCGACGAGATCGAGCTAGCAACAAAACATGTGTACGCATCTCTTTTTTCACCTACGGCTTTATCCTATATCAAGTCTAATAATATCTCCTTAAGTAAGCTTTCTTTGGCTGCTATCGTGCAGAAGATGATTACTTCCGAGATTTCAGGCCTACTGTATACCTATAATCCGGTTACGGATTCTAATGAGTATGTTACGATTGAGGCTGTTTTTGGGCTTGGAGACGTGATCGGTACAGGTGAGATCAATCCAGATGTGTATCTGGTGGATAAGGTTACTTTGGAGCTAGTAGAAAAAAGAGTGGTGCCACAGCAGTGGATGCGGACTAGAAAAGTCGGGGAGTTTACAGCGGAGGATTTTCATTCCACTAAGGTGACTCTTTCTCCGGTTTGGCAGTATGCTCAAAAGTTAAGTGATACGCAAATAAAAGAGCTTACTCAGCTGGCTATTTCTCTAGAGCAAGCTACAGGTGAGCATTATATCGTTGAATGGACATATTCCAGTGGTAGACTATATATCCTTCAGCTTAAGAAGGCTCCTATTAGTCTAGCTACTTTTTTCAAGCAAGCTCCTAAGACGCAAGAGACTCGTGCGGGTAAGAAGAAGCAGGGTACAACCCGAGGGCAGTTAATCCTTACCGGCATCCCTGTGGGGGGTGGTGTGATTGAAGGGAATGTTGTAGTTTTGACTCAGAGGATGATAAATAGCGGGCAAGCTTTAGATATAGGCAAGCACGATATATTGGTTACAGATTACTTTGACCCTCAGATTGAGAGGTATGCATTATCAGCAGGTGGTGTGATAGCCGACACGGGTGGGCCTAATGCTGATTTGGCTTTGCTATTACGTGAAAGTGGGATTCCAGCCGTGGTTTCTACCCGGGTGGCTACAAGACTTTTACGTACGGGTTCTAGGGTGCTTTTGGACGCTGATGTTGGGAGCATATACTTGTTGGAGGAGCCTAGGGAGGGGCAGGATAGACAGAATGTAAAGAAGCCTAAACGGTCGACTACTGAGCCGGTCTCAGTTCATAAGCCACAGCCTTATCCTATTGATGTGTATTTACCTCTGCCTGAGTGGGGGGCGTATTTTGTAAGACTAGGGGAGTATCCTTCGTTAAAGTGGGCTGAATACGACAGCGTGTTTGTAGAGATGGATAAAACAGACCTCCGGAAGCGAATTGGTTTTATAAAAAGGATAAAAGATTCTGGGGTCTCTACCCTTGTGGTAGGTGTACATTCTGATGACGCAAAGCAGTTCATAGAACTTAAGAAGAAGCTAACCAGTCACAAGATTATTAGAAGTTCTAGGGTTAAAATAGTCCCTGTTCTTGCTACCATTGCTCAGCTTTGGAGGATAGAAAGGTATCTGAAGTCTTTCGTAGATGGAGTGGTTCTTGATCTTCTAAAGATATACCTCGCTTATGGTGGGACTACATTTGATCCTAAAGATTCGAATTTCCGTGATTTTCTGGCTCCTCATGTAGAAAAGGTTAAAAAGGAAAAGTTTACTATTATGGGGGCTTACATAGATAAGCTGGACATCGCAGTATCTAAGCTTATAAAGCTAGGCTTTAATCAGCTAGTTGTGGTTGACTCAGAGTCCTCAGTGGAGAAGATAGAAGATCTTAGGGATAAGCTTTCTCGGGTAGTATTGTAAGGTATAATCCTGCATGGCAAAGATAACCCCTTTGATGCGTCAGTATCTTAAGTTAAAGGCAAAATACAAAGATGCGGTTCTACTTTTCCAGATGGGAGATTTTTACGAGTGCTTTTACGAGGATGCTCATATTGTCTCCAAGGAACTTAACATAGTTCTAACCTCGAGGGAAAAGGGAGAAGATGCACCTCCTATGGCTGGATTCCCTGTAAAAGCCTTGGATTCTTATCTACCCAAGTTGGTAAGTAAGGGATACAGGGTAGCTATAGCAAACCAGGTGGAAGATCCCAGATTAGCTAAAGGGTTAGTGCGGCGAGAGGTTGTGGAGGTGGTGACTTCTGGTACTTTAACTATGCCAGAGAAGTTAGAAGAGAGTGATAGCAAGCTGATCGTAAGTTTTTATAAGGATAAGGATTGGCTCTCTTTTGCTTATGTAGATATCTTGCAAGGAGAAGTAAAGTTCGCAGTTTTACCTTCAGAAGCAGAGTCTATTGCTCTAGAAAGTATAAAGAATCTTAGACCAGCCGAAATTGTAGTTGATCTAAATGCTAAGGAGAGTATTAATTTGCAAGGTTATCCTGTGCAGTTTGTGGAGCTAAAGGAGCCTGCACGGGTTATAAGTGAATTTGCAGGCACCTCTGATTTAGCTCAGTTTGATCTTGACACAAAAGCTGCAATATATGCAGTTGCTTTGCTGCTTTCGTACATAAAAGATACTAAGTACACTACTCCTGCGCACATCAATAAAATCGTGCGGTGGGATCCTAGAGAATACATGTTCTTAGATCAAACAACTATTGAGAATCTTGAACTGTTCTCAAGCATAAAAGGGGAGCGAAAGCACTCTCTTATAGGGGTTATTGATAATACTAAAACAGGACCAGGTAGTAGACTCTTGCGATTCTGGTTGGCGCATCCGCTGTTGGATGAAAAAAAGATTAAAGAAAGGTTAAATGATGTGGAATCCTTCGTGCAGGATCCAGATCTCCTAGAGAAAATAAGAGATATTTTAGGGGGGCTTTATGATATTGAAAGACTCACCGGGGTTTTAGGGTTTAAAAAAGCTAGCCCTAAACATTTAGTAATGCTCAAGCATAGTGTGGAAAAGGGGTTGAAAATAGTTAAGATGCTTCAAGAGGTATTGCCTTTTAAAGGGGATATAGAGGGGCTCCGTAGCTTTATAGAGAAGATTGATGCAGCATTAATAGATCCGCCGGGGACTTTTGAAGCGGGTGGTGTTATTAAGAGTAGTTACTCACCGGAAGTTAAAAAACTACGAACTCTTACTCAGGATACCCAAAGCGTATTAGAATCCCTACTAGAAGAGCTTAAGAGTTCCACCGGAATTACCAATTTAAAGGTAGGGTACAACAAAGTTTTTGGATACTACATCGAGGTTCCTAAAGGACAATTGTCAAAAGTCCCGTCAACTTTTATTAGGAAACAGACGTTGGTTAATGCTGAGCGCTTTATTACTCCAGAGCTTAAGGAGCTTGAACAGAAGATCATCAGTGCAAAGGAAGAACTTTATATGCTTGAGTTAAGACTCTACTCTGAGCTTGTTGAACACCTCTTAGAGTTTGTGCCTGAGCTTAAGATGGTTTCAGAATATTTAGCGTACGTTGATGTTATCTCTACATTCGCTTATAACGCTATTAAGTTTAGGTATGTTAGACCCGAATTCCTAGAGAAGGATCATAAAGTAGAATTAGAACTGGAGGGATCTCGTCATCCGGTTGTTGAGCAGTTTGTAGATGAATTTGTCTCTAACTCCCTTACGGTATCGAAAGATCAGAAATTTGTACTCCTTACAGGGCCTAATATGGGGGGAAAGTCTACTTTTATTAGGCAAGTTGCCTTGATAAGTCTGTTGGCACAAATCGGTAGTTTTGTCCCTGCGGATAAAGCTAGGGTAAAGGTAAGAGACAGAATTTTTGCAAGAGTGGGGGCATCAGATGACATCTCTACAGGTAGAAGTACCTTTATGGTTGAGATGAGCGAAGTAGCCAGGATTTTAAAGAGTGCTACTGAGCGTTCTTTGGTTATCTTAGATGAGGTGGGTCGGGGAACAAATACCGCTGAGGGATTGGCTATAGCTTATGGAGTTTCATTGTATCTGAGAAAATATATTAATCCCTTGGTGATATTTGCTACCCACTTTCATGAATTAACCCTTTTGGAGGAAGTTGAGCCTGGATTCATTAATTACAAGGTAGATGTTTTGGAACAGGGTGAGGATGTTTTCTTTTTGCATACTATCTCTAGAGGTAGTGCGGATAAAAGTTATGCTTTATACGTGGCAAAACTGGTCAACTTACCTGATGAGATAATTAAGATAGCCCAGGATAAATTGGCTGAGCTTTCAAAGCAAAAGTTGGTTTTACAGAGCCCTTCGGCCCCTACATTAAAAATTGAGGAGCCTAAGGTGACTCAGATGAGGTTGTTTGATCCGCTAGATAGCAAAGTATTGAGGGTCTTAAAAAAGGTAAAAAAGCTGGATATTAACAAGATTACCCCGTTGCAGGCTTTAGAAATTTTGGATAATATCAAGAGGGTCTTATGAACAATACTAAAAGGGCTAGATTGATTATATATATCCTTTTGTTTTTTATTTTCTTTATTGCTTTTTCTTATATCTTTATAAAGTTTAAGTTATTGGCGCTGATATTTGTTGTAGGGATAAGTATTTTTTTGCTTGCAGGAGTGGTTGTTGCCAGCAAAGGGGATGAATATGAAGAGCAGGTTGACAGTTTGATTGACCGGCTTGTAGGACTTCTTGTTAAGATAAATCTCGGCACGTATGATTTAATACTCACTACTATCCGCTCCATCATCCAGTTTTTAAAGGAGATTTATGTGAGATACGTGATCCCTGTAAGCGTTTTTACTATTATATTTGTAATTTCATACGGACTGCTTCTGCTGCTGCGATATGTGAATAAAACTTTCTACAATGGGATTACTTATTTTGTCATCGCTGTGGCATTTTTAGCTCCACTTCTAATTAATTATCTGCAATATGGCTTTAAGAAGTACGAAGGTGGTACAGCTGATGAATTTGCTTTGCGAGTTAAAAAGACATTCCATAAATCTGTACTTTCATCCATTGAGATAGGTCTGGCTTTCGTGTTCTTTTTTGTTGATTCAAACAATGCATGGTTTATTCCTGACGATCTAAGGGAAGTTCCTCTCGTCAGTTATTTGGGACCGTATGATCTTACGTTACGTTTATATTCCACTCATCAACTAGATTTTGCTTTTATGTTGGTGTTTACTTCTGTGCTTATTAATTTTGTGAAAGTACTGTTTGAGAAATCTATTTACAATTTTTATCTTCATCACGGGTATATAAATCCTGATCCAGAGCAACATCGACGCTTCAAATACACCAATCTTGTTTTAACAACTTTAGCATTGCATATAATCTTTCTGCCCTTTATTAGGCTTAAACATCTGATGCTTACTGTAGGATTTTTTAGTAATTTTGTGGCGGATGTTTTTGCTGCTCTTAAGGAACGTGAGGTTTGGATTAAGGAGTCTAAAGAGCCTGTGGATATAGTTGGACAGTTGAATAAGTACATAGTAGTTCCCCTCTTGAAAAAGATCCTCCGGATCTTCGCGGCTATAACTTAAATGCAGGCAAGTAGAGCGTAGATTTTATCCTGTTCTTGCTTCTCATAAAGGACGCGGGGACAAATCTTTTTAAGGGAGTCATAAGTTTTTCGGGAAAGGTTTGGGTAGGCCTTGTATTCTTGCGTTCCTATTACGATGAATTTAACTTGATATTTGTTTATGATATCTCGTAATTTGTCTATATTTTCTGGCTTTTTGTAGAATGCCTCAAGTTCCTTTAATCTTTCGGAGGTCACTATTTTTGTCCTTTCTCTGATGGGTTTGCGAGAAGTCAGATCGTATTTATAGGCATAGTAGACGTAGTCTTTGTTGGAGTTGTACCATTGAACATTGTGAAACGGCCAGCCTAATATAAGTCGATTACCAGAGTAAAATCCTATACGACCATAATAGCTGTAAGACTGGTAGGTCATAGCCTCCACTACCGTTACAGGATAGGTGTTCTCCGTAAGTGCGCGTACTCTTTTGAGGATTTCGTAGTCGTGTTTGGAGTTTCTTTTAAGGAAGGTGAGGCCGTTTAGGGTCTTTTCGCCCCATGGGTTGGTTATAAAATGGATGTAGGTTTTTGGCTCAAACGCATCTTCTCCAAACTTATCTAAGGTTGCTTTTATAAAATACGTTCCCATTACGACGTTGATAAATATGAAGGTGCTTGTAAGGAAGATTTTGATAATCTTTGGGTGTTTTTTTGAGAGCTCGTATGCTAGCATTCCAATCGTGCCTATAACTAGCAATCCCCAGGCTTCGTAGTAAATTTTAAACAGGGTGTTTGCGCGTGCGTATGGTGGATTAACTGTAGAAAAAACATCTTTTAGGTACACTACCGATACAAGTAGAATATTAAAGAATCCTAACGAAGCTAAAATCGCTGAGAGTTTTAGCGCATTGTCTTTTAGGTTCAATAGAGTGAGTAGTGCTACAATGAGAAGCAAGATTAAGATCCAGTACTGGCCTAGCAATAGGGCTAGAATTATAAGGCCTATCACATAGAGTTGTTTTGGCCGCTTATATTTCTGCGCCGTCAAAGTTGGAATAGCAGCCAGAATGAATTGCCCGAATAGAATTAAGTAGTATTTTGCATCCTCTGCTTTGGTTATAGGCGAATTTATCCCCACGATTCCTATTCCATTGAGTGGAGTAATAAAATAATATTTAAAGACTCCAACTAATGCCCCTAACAAGACTAAATACGGGATGGTTGCAATTATATTTTTTCGACTGAGGATCTCAGACTTGTTTTTAATAGTAAGAAGCATAAGTATAAAAAGTAATTCTCCTAGTGGAATTATGTCCCAGGAATTAGAAGCAAAGACGTAGAAGGTAAGAATGGTAAGAGGGAGCAAGAGCCAGCTGATTGCTGTAATTGTAGATTTTCGTTTTAAGTTAACTAAATTTTGATAGAGAAGTAGGAGTAGTCCTACAGCGGTTAAAAAAAACGGGAATGAGAGATAGTGACCATGCATATCTCCGAGTACCACAGAATAAGAAGGGAATTCATTGATTGTTTGAGGTATCACACGTGTGGCAGCTGGGTAGTAGAAGTCAAACATAGCTTTAATGCCTTTCCAAAAGTTGCGAATAAGGTAGAAGTTCCCCCCAAATGTTAAAAGTAGCGCTATAAGTATGCGTTTAGCAAGATTTAACTTAGGAAAAACTACAGAGCTTAGATAGAAACCGGCATTCACAATAAACACTGCCCAAAGCGAGATCATCAGGTTGTAAGAAACTTCAGGGATAACATGAGAAAATTTTGTAAGCAGAGCCATTGTGAATTGTCCTAGGTAATAATAGTTAAGCACTGTTCCTGTAAGCCACGGATTTTCAGGAGGCATGTTAGGTTGTTTCATTAAGTTGTACATGAAGGAAAAGTCCATCGGCCTCTCTGTCCCCATAATGTCAGGGCGTTTCGTGCGGATTGCGTTTAAGATCGTGTAGATGATTAATCCTATGATCTCTAAAGCCACAAATTCTGCTAGGGTCTTTTTCTCTGTTTTGATGGGCTTAGTGATCATCTTTATAAGTTTGGGTAGCCCTAGTAGGCTAAGAAGTACAAATATAATATAGGCTATTTGCCACCAGGGGATTGATATAAAGTGGGAGAAAAACCAAGAGGCGACAACAATACCTGCTATACCAATAAGCTTGGCTGCTGCAAGATGGATTTTGCCCCTCGTGATGGCTATCCCTGGAAGTACGAAGGAAGTTACTATTAAGTAGAGCACAATACTCTCGAGCATTAAGAAAAATTTTATCATACACGGTATAATAGGTAAATGCAGGTATATAGGCGGAGGGTCAAAGGTGTTTTATTCTTTATTTTCTTGGTACTCATCTTGGTGGCAATTTTTCTAGTCCCCGTTCTTATTAAGTTTTTTTCTCAGGCTGGACTTGCAGAACCTCAGGCTTTGGTTTTGGGGAATCTATCCCCTACAAGTGTCACGATCGTGTGGTTTACTAAAGATCCAGCCCAAGGTGATGTAATATGGGGAGTTACTAAGGATTTGGGACAGGTAGCACATGATATGCGTAAAAGTCTTATCAACAACTTTGGGGAAACCTTTACTCATGTTGTTAAGTTAGATAACTTAGTCCCTGGCACTTCATACTATTTTAGGGTTGTCACTAATGGTAAAGTGTATCCTCCGGAGAAAGAGGCGCCGTACCTGTTCCAAACCCCATCAGTTGAAGCTCAGCAGTTGAGTTCACCCCTTAAGATGTTTGGAGAAGTTGCAGGGGGGAGCTATGATTATGTAGTTGTGGTGGCTCCTATAGGTTCAAAAGTATACCCTTTTATCGCCCCTGTAACTCCGGATGGGACGTGGTATGTTGATGTATCGAGTTCTTACACGTATCAGGATTTAAAATCAGTGGTTTTTGATCAAAGTGCAAAGTTTAATGTGTTTGCTTTAGGTAAGGTGGGGGATTTTAAAGGTGGGGTAACTACAGCATCTTCACCTATTAAGTTAAACCCCAGTACAACTTATACAGCCTCTTCGATGCTTTCAGCATTAGGACTTCCCAAAGTGCAGCGTTCTGCTGGAGGCAGCCAGAATATAGCCCAGGCTCCTTCAGGGACGGAAAAGATTACCCCTTCTCCCTCTAAAAAAGCTCCAGTGGCGGCTTCTCCTGGTGCTCCTAGTCCTACTCCTACGGCTACAGTTTCTCCTTCAGTCACTGGTGAAAGTCAGGGGCAAACTCCATCTATTACAGAGATTCCTCCCTCGGGGTTTATCCCTACCGGGCTTACCCCTACACCTACAGAGAATACACAGGAGAGTGTACCATCTCAGACTCCTACTTCATCTCCAGAAGAAAGCAAGCAGCAATCAGGATCTTCTTCATTTAGAGCTAATATCTATGGTCTTAAGCTAAGATTTATCTCGCCTTCAGATGTGCGTCAGGACCTTAAATTGGCTACAGATCAAATAAGACAAACAGAGAAGAAGGTTAATAACAATCATCTCACTACTGAGCAGAAAGTCAAATTTGGAGACGAGTTATCCTATCCTTTGGTTGTGAATGTTTCTGAGAGTTCCGCTACTATAATATGGAGGACAGTAGACAGAGTCTCCACACATCTAGAGCTCCTCAGCGATGGTAAAACACAAACTTTTGATGATGAACGAGGAGAAGGGAATTTTTATTTTCATGTAGTAAGGTTAAGATACCTAACGCCAGGTAAGCAATACAAGTATAGAATTGGCGACTCCGAATTTACTTTTACAGCACCTCAGACGCTTAAGACTCCTCCATCGTTGCTTAACCTCTCCGGGATAGTCTCAGGACAAGGTGATGAGTGTTTAGTCCTGGCTCAAGTTAAGAGAGATACTACCAAGTCAGCCCTTGGGGGGCTTTTAACAACGGCTAACGTTGCTTGGTCTCTCGATATTGGAGCTTTAAGAACCGTAGACTATTTAAAATATTTTGACCCTAAGGATACTGATTACGTAGAACTCTCTGTCTATTGCGTAGATAGTTCCGGAAAACTATATAAAGGCAATGTGAGTAAACAGGTAGGAGAGGTAAAAGATATTCAAGTTGTGATAGAGTTGTAGTATGTTAGGGAGATTGTTGAAAATTGTAGGGGCTTTGGTGGTGGTAGGTGCATGGAATATTTTTGGTTTCCCCTCTGTAGCTGCACAGGAAAAATCGATGCCTCTGAAATTTGTGGTAGAGTATGAAGGCGAAGTTAGAGAGGGGCAAACTCTGAAAGTATTGATCGGAGTGAAGAATACTTCTTCTGAGCCCGTAGAGTTAGATTCAGCTAGGTTATCTCTTACTATTTCTCCAGAGACGGCAAAGATGCTTAAGGTGACGGCGAACACAGAGTTTTTTTGCGATTATCCTACAGACCCGCCTAATTATGTGTCTAACGTAGAGAAAGGGATCCTTATAATCACAGGGAAGGCGACTGGCACTAAGGATTGTCCTTATCCTAATCTTAAGCCAGGCGAAGTTAAACACATGGTAGAGATTATTCTTAGAGTTAAGAAAGCCCCTATAACTCTGCACTTCCTGTACGACGGAAGTGCGGAGGCAGGAGATGTAAGTTATGCTATGTTAAAGGGTAGCCCCCCTGTTTTTGCCTTGGCTCCTCCTGAGGATTTTGTTATTGCCGCAAAGAGTACTCCCACTGTTACAGAGGTTTCTTCTCCCCCCACTCCTAAAGTAGGCAAGCAAGTATACAAAGTCCCCACCACTGTAAGCCGTAAGGAATTATTAGCAAGCTTAGCCTTAGGCTTTACTTTGATATTTATAGGTATTAAAATGGTAAAAAGGCGATCTAAAGTCGATGTGGTGATTCATGTTTCTGATTAAATTGGCGGTTTCGTTATTTATTGGCCTTTTAGTGGGTTTGGAAAGAGATGAAAGTTGGAAGAATAAAAAAAGGCCGTTAGAGTATTCTCCTTCTTCAAAGTTCACTTTTATTAGGAGAGATATTCCAGCTCGAGGCTTAGGAGGAGTTAGAACTTTTCTTTTACTTTCGTTACTCTCTTTTTTGTCAGGGATAGCTTTAAAAGGCGGCCTATGGCAATTATTTCTACTTATGGGAGGAGCTGTTGTTGGCCTTATAATGATCTCCTATCTTTTGAATTATTTTGACAAGAATACTTTCGGGCTGACTACAGAGTTAGGGATTTTCACTCTTGTGAGTCTAAATATTCTTTTAGCCCTAGATTATTTAGCGATACGAGAGGTGCTGCTGCTGGGGGCTCTTACTTCTTTGCTGTTGTCCTTTAGGACGGAGTTTAGGGCTGTGGTATCGGCTTTGAGTAGGCGTGAGATCAAGGAGATTTTAGAATTCGCGGTGGTAGTTTTTGTAATTCTTCCTTGGTTGCCTAACAAGGATATAACATTATCAGAGATTTTGGGTAACTATAAGACATTTTTTTCGCTGGGTCCCTTTGCTGAGATTGTAGTAATTAATCCGTTTAAATTGTGGCTAGTCGTCGTATTTATCTCTGTCTTGAATTTCACAGGTTACTTCCTTGCTAAGCTTTTTGAATCTACAAAAAGCATGCTGTTATTAGGAATTATGGGAGGGTTAGTGTCAAGTACCACGATCACAGAATTGTTTGCTATGAAGCTTAGAGGAATTGCGGTAAAGTCGCGGTTGTTTAAGGAGTCTTTGGTGATAGTTTTGGTTGCTAACGCAGTGTCTTTTTTAAGAATTCCATTAGTAGTGTTAGGAGCTTCAGCCGGCAATCCCGTGATTTTCCGCGAGATTGTAAAGATCTTGGCGTTGATGTTCGTCACGGGCGTCCTGCTGGCTTGGGCTATTTCTAAGCTCTTAAAGGACATCGGAACAGAGAGTCGGGAAGTAAGACAGATATTTATAAAGCTTTTTAAATCTCCTTTAGTGTTGTCTAATTCTTTGAAATTCGCCTTTGTATTCTTATTAATCTCTATAATTACCCAAATAGGCAGAATCTTTGCCGGACAGATGGGGATCGTAGCTACGGTTTTGCTTTCTTCGTTCACGGGGATGGATGCTGTTTCAATAATTCTGGCGCGGGCAGGGGGTGTACTTATTACATACAAGATGGCGGCAGTTTTGTTGGTGGTGGCTACTGTAATGAACCTTTATGCGAAGGTCTTTTTAGCTATTTTGCTTAAGTCTTATTCTTTCGCGGCTAGATTACTTATTGCCTTTACCATAATGTCTTTACCTGCTATACTTTTAGTAGTTTAATATAGGACATTTTTAGATGGGGAAAAGAGAAAATATAGTGAAGGTTGTAATTGATTATAGAAGTCTTTTTCATTTAGGTGGGGTTTTGATTGCACTTCTTCTGCTATATAAAACTTATAGGTTGGTCTTAGGACTATATATAGCTTTTATAATTGCTTCGGTAATAAAACCGTTGATAGACTGGCTCCAGCGTATAACGAAGTTTAAGATTAAGCGGGGGATTTTGGCTACCCTAGTCTACGTTCTGATCTTTTTTGGTTTGATAGGTATTTTTACCTCTGTTGTGTCTGGATTTCTATCTCAACTGGTTGCCATGCTCCAAATAGTTTCCTATGAAGATAAAATAGATCAGCTTCTTGAGCAGCTTAGGAGTTATCCTCTTTTGGAGAAAGCCTTAGCCGGCGTTGAGCCTGGAGCGGTTAGTTTGTATCTACAAGATCTTCTTTTAAGGACTGTAAGTCTTAGTAATACTCTCAAAGGAGCACAGAGCCTGGTCGGAGCGATTCCAGGCATTATTTATGTATTTTTGGCTTCTTGGTATTTTGTAGTTGACAGAGACAACATCATTGAGAGTTTACTTCTCCCTTTGAGAGATACTCAAGCAACTCAGAGGCTAAGAGAGTTTATTACCGAGATAGAATTACAGCTAGGCAGATGGGCGGTAGCCCAGGCGTTTTTAATGCTGATTATCGGGGTAGTTACCTATATTGTTTTATTGATTCTGAGGGTTAGGTATGCCTTGGGGCTTGCGATTGTAGCAGGGTTATTAGAAATTGTACCCACGATAGGTCCTTTAATCTCCGTTATTCCTGCTTTGATTATAGCAGCCCTTACTGGTGGCGTAGTGACGGCTGTTTTTGTTCTCGCTGCTTATTTTCTAATTCAGCAATTGGAGAACAGTCTTATTGTTCCTAAGGTAATGCAACATGCCGTAGGGATTCACCCGCTGGTAGTTATATTAGCTATAGCTGTGGGGCAGACGCTGGCAGGAGTAAGCGGAGCTTTGCTTGCCGTGCCAACTGTAGTAATAATAAGAATTGCTTTAGGCTTAAGGTCATTTTGGGATCCTAAGTCTTAGCAGAAGTATTTGTAAGTTATTTGGGCGTAGGGCAAGTGTGGGAGCTTGCATTTTGTCTTACGCTCTAAGATAAGTTTCTTCTCCGTGGTAGTGGGGGTGCCTATCCGTGAGATCATTTAGAGCAGTAAGGAGAAGAGCAATTTTAAGGGGGACTTACGCAAAATCGACGTAGTCGATTTTGCGTAAGTCCCCTTAAAGTTTGGCAGTATATTGTCAAAGTGCTAAAATAATATATGGCCGCAGAGAAAAAGGAGATTGACCTTACTCCCAGACAGAAAAAAATTCTAGCTGCTTTAATAAAAGCTGTTATAGAGAGAGGAGAGGACATAAGCTCATTTGACCTAATGAAGATAGAGAATTTTGATTTCAGTTCAGCTACCCTTCGGAATGAATTCCTGACACTCTCAAGAAGGGGTTTTCTTATAAAAACCCACTTTGCCTCCGGGCGTATTCCTACAATTAAGGCCCTCAGGTATTTCATCGAGCGTTTAATGGAAGAAAAAGCCCCCGATTTCTATGAGATGGTAGAGTTGAGTAATAGATTATTCAAACAAAGGTTCGACCCACAACAGTTACTGCGCCTAGCCATGAAGGAGCTGTACTCTATGACTACAGCTCCGGTATTTATTTTGTATAACAATATTGTGCAGTTTTACAGGTTAAGTAGAATTTTACAGGGTAGAAAGAAGATTCAACACAAGCTAAGAGAGAGTTATTTAAATGGATTTGCTAAGCTTTTGGACATTATTGAAGATCCTGAATTGTTTGGGTCGATTTTGGCGCGGGAGTTTACTCAGAGTGTTAGGGGGGTGGGAGTTTTCTCTGGGAGTAAGCTGGGGTGGAAAGAACTAGAGAGTTTCGTATTTGTGTACACCCCTTTTAGGCTATATCCAAGTAAAGATGAAATAGGTTATATTGGAGCATTAGGATATTTGAATCTTAATTATCCGGTGGTGGTTCCAGCTGTTAGGGTTATAGGAGAGATGCTTTCTAACCTCTTGCGTGGCTGGTAATGTTGAGGTCTATAGCCCGATTCGTAAAGGGGCTTTTGTCGAGTCCCGATAGGTGGGATTATTTTAAACTGTACAATTTTTTGCATACATATCAAAAAGTTGGCATTTTGCCCCGCCCTGCAGAGTTTCCCAAGCAATTATGGCTTAATTCTAGCTTTTGGTCGGAGGTTAAGAATATATTTGATCTTACATTTAAAGATGAGCACGAAAGAGAATTGAGCGTCTATTGGATAGATGGAGATTTGGTGTTCACAAAACATATACGAGGAGAGCGTTCTTCTGTAACCGCTAAGCACAGTATAAAAGTGACCTACTCTCCAAAAGGCCGTAATTATTATGAAAAGGTTGTCTACTTTAATGGAACTATTGTGTTCAAAAAACATATTGCTGCCTCTAAGGTTCCCAAGAAGATTGAGATCTCCAGAATGTTTTCTCTACATACCCATCCACCACACAAAAGTTACGGTTTAGATGGGGATGCTACCGTGTTTTATACTTTCTTTTCCCCTACAGATATTAATTCTTTATTAGCCTCTAAGGATTTGGCCAGCGGTCTTATAACGGATAAAGTGTATTTACTGTTTAAGACATCTTTGATAAAGTTAAGCAGGGTGGATCAACGGGAGAAGATCACAATCAGAAAACTCCTTGATTGGGGATTTGTTCTGTATAAGTCAGAGTTTTCTGATAAGATTTTTAATCGAATTGAATTTGAAAATTATGTTGCCGCCTGAACTTGAAAAGTTTTTAAAACCTCGCTGGATTAAACAAGATGTTTTGTGCGTAGACAAACCTTTGGGATTAAGTAGCTTTGCTGTAGTAGAGTTAGTTAAAAGATATATTTCTAGAAAGGTGGGGCACGCAGGGACGCTAGATCCTTTGGCTCAGGGAGCCCTTATTTTGCTATTAGGGTCCGCGACTTCTCTTGTGGAGCTTTATCAGCGTCAGGACAAAGTGTATGAGGTTAGCATTCTTTTGGGGGCCCGAACCAAGAGTTTTGATCTAGAGCAGCCTCTTGAGGATTTTTCTCAATGTGAGGGGCTCGAGCTCGAGAAAATAAAAGAGGCTTTCGACTCTATGCTAGGTGAGCATGAGTATGCAGTGATGGGGTTTAGCGCCCTTAAACTACGGGGAAAGCGGCTTTATAAAAGTGATGGAACATACAAGGTCAAGAAAATGACATTAAATGAGTATGAGTTAAATGGATTAAATAGGCTAGAAGCGGTGGAACTGTCTAGACTAGTTGGACAGAAGCTGGAAGAGATTAAAGCTAACTTTGACGCCTTTACACATTTTGTGGACAGATTGAGTAATAAACTGAGGCACCTTGAACAAAACTTAATAAATGTGTTCGAGCACAATCTTGAAATACTTTCCAAGCACAAAGATATGAGTTTTTATTTGGCACGTGTAACAATGAATGTGGGGAAGGGAACTTATGTAAGAAGTTTGGTGGAGCGAATGTCTTATTTTGTGGGATGTCCAGCTGTTGCCGTTGACATATACAGGCGGTGTTTATACAATTAGTACACTATGAAAAGGGCGCTTACTTCGCAAATTCCTGACAAAATAGGCCAGCAGGTGTACCTAAAGGGCTGGATTTATAGAGTGAGAGATCTCGGGAAAATAGCCTTCGTTTTACTTAGAGACAGGGGTGGCGTTGTTCAGCTAGTGTTAGAGAAGCCTGATCTTATTAAACAGGTGAGGGATTTGCATCCTGGATCTGTAATTTATGTTGAGGGTAAAGCTGTACAGGCTCCCAATACGGAACTGGGTGCAGAGGTCCATGTAGAGAAGCTTGAGGTGGTAGTCCCTATTAGGGAAGCACCTCCTATTAAATATTACGAGAAAGATCTTAATGTCCATCTTGATACTGAGCTGGATTACAGGCCTCTCTCTATAAGGAATCTTAAAAAGATTTTTATCTTTAAGGTGCAGGCTTTTATTCTAGAGGCTTTCAGAGAAGCGCTGCGGAAGCGTGATTTCGTTGAGTTCAGGGCTCCTATACTTATGCCGGTTCCTTCTGAAAGCGGTGCAGATGTTTTTGAAGTAAATTTCTTTGACAAGAGAACAATATATCTTGCACAAAGCCCTCAGTTCTACAAACAGATCATGTTGGGAGCCTTTGAGAGGGTTTTTACAGTCACCCCTGTTTTTAGGGCTGAGAAGCACAATACCACGAGACACCTTCTGGAGATTACTCAGATGGATGCGGAGATGGCTTTTATTGATTCCTATCATGATGCAATGGATATTGCAGAAGAGGTAATTCGCGAGGTGATGGAGGGGATAAAGGCAAAGTTTAGTGCGGATTTTAAGAGATACGGCTTTGAGCTTCCACTCCTTCCAAAAGGTAAATTCCCTAAGCTTAAGATTAAAGAGATTTTAAGGATCATAGAGAAACAAACCGGCAAGTCCGCTAAAAGGCCTGAACTGGATTTAGATCCTGAAGACGAGAGGCTTATCGGAGAGTATGTTAGGAAAAAGTTCAACTCAGATTTTTTGTGGGCAATTAACTTTAAGAAGGATAAGAACCTCTACACTTGGAACGATCCAGAGAATCCTTATGAATCATTAAGCTATGATATGCTTTTTAGAGGTCTTGAAGTCCTTTCTGGAACCCAAAGAATTCACCTGCACGATAAGCTTCTTGAAAATATTAAAAAAGCTGGAATGAATGTCGATAACTACAGACATTATCTGATGGCTTTTCGATATGGTATGCCACCAGAGGCGGGGTGGTCGTTTGGGCTTGAGAGATTAACTAAACAACTTTTCGGTTTGAAGAATATCCGTGAGGCTACTTTATTCCCTGCAGACCTAAAAAGGATAGCAGCTCAGAGGTTGGCGGATTGAGATTCAAGGGGATTTCTAGAAAAGATTTGATCTACCTTAATCTCGATGTTCCCATCGTAAGATGAAAACCTAGGTGTTCCAAGTATGTATACGCTGTCGTTAACGTCGAGGTTAAAGGCAGGCTCGAGGTTGTTCCATAAGGATGCTTTTATCTGTCCTTCTAATAGGAGAAAAGTATGTTTGAAATTCTTGTCTGTGTAAAGATCTCTAATTTTTCCGTAGATTAAAATTCTAGGGGAGGGATAGCCAGCCCCAAACGGTTTAAGGGTTTCTATACTTTCGACCAATTCACGATTGATCTCCTTAGCAGATGTGATGTAGTCTAATTGTACTATACTTTTTGGACGGGGGTTCTTGTTATGCGCGTTTAATTTCCCTACTTGTTCTTGGATTCTTTGAATCAATGTCTGGGGATCGGTAGACAGTGTGAATCCTGCGGCCTGGGCATGACCTCCTACATTTGTGAATTGCTCCTTGATGCTTTTGAGAAATTCAGTTATATGAAACTCTTCTGGGCTGCGGGCAGAGCCTTTCCACTTGTTTGTATTTGAGCGAGTGAGTACGAGTGCAGGAATCTTAAGTCTTTTCACTAGATGGCTTGCTATGAGTCCGATTACCCCCTCTTCCCATTCAGGGTGGTACGCTACAGCTATCTGATCTGAGACTATATGCAGCCTTTCTATGGCTTGTTGCACTCCATCTTTGGTCATTTTTTGTCTTTCTTGGTTTAGAGCATCGAGTTTGCTAGCTATAGCTCTAGCAAATTCTTTTTTTTGGGTACTTAAAAGTCTTAAGGCATCCATAGGATCTTTGAGTCTGCCAGCAGCATTAAGGCGAGGTCCTAAGATAAATCCTAAATCATACACGGTGGGGGGATTTATTTTAGGATTTACGCCTTTTGCCACCTCATAGAGAGCCTCAAGACCTATGTTTGGTTCGGTTGAAAGTTTTTTAAGAGCTTCTTTGACTAAGAGTCTATTTTCTCCTAGTAAAGGCATAACGTCGGTGATAATCGAGAGCCCTATCCTGTCAACGTAGTGGTTCACAACATCTTTTAAGGTTGCTACTCCTAGGTATTCCGCAAGTCCTGTTATAAACTTAGCAGCGATATTTGTCCCTGAGGTAGGGAAAGGGAACTTGGGTTGAGCTAATTCAGGATGGATGGTTACTGCATCTGGCAACGTCGCGGGGATTTCATGATGATCTGTGACTATAAAATCAAGTCCCTGTTTTTCCCAGGTTTTAATTAAGCCTGAGGAGGTAATTCCGCAGTCTACCGTAATTACAAGTTTAACTCCACCTTGCTTTAACTTTTTTAGGGCAGAGTCGTTGAGACCATACCCTTCTTCCCAACGAGAAGGAATATATACTACTACGTTTTTGTAGTTTAGTTTACGCCAGAGAAAGTCCCACACAATCGAGATAGCAAGGACCCCGTCAGCATCGTAGTCTCCGTAAATTGCAATTTTACTGTCGGCCTTGAGATGTTTTCTTACGAGTGTAAGTGCCTTTTTTATATTTTTAAAACTGTCGTACTTTATATATGAGCTCGGAGTGAGTTTTTTCTCTAGGTCTTTCTTACTTCGTATCCCCCGGTTGTATAGTATAGAAACAGCGACTTCATGAGGGAAAAGACCCCCAAGTTCCTTCCGTACTTTTTTAGGGATAGTAGGAGGCTTAAGATACTGGACGTTTTCTTCTATCATTGAAAATCAATCGGGGTGGCGGGACTCGAACCCGCGACCTCACGCACCCCATGCGTGCGCTCTAGCCAACTGAGCCACACCCCGCAATGTTGTATTATACAAATAACATGAAGGAATTTATAGTCAAGGGGAAAAATGTGGGCTTTGTATGCGAGCACTGTGGGAGATATGTTCCTCCAGCTAAAGGGACTATTCGGAATCACTGCCCTTTTTGTCTGTATTCAAAACACGTGGATATTTATCCTGGCGATAGAGCCGAGGTATGCAGAGGACTTATGAAACCATTATGCTATTTAGAGAGAAAAGGGCAGCTTTATCTAAAGCACAAATGTACAAAATGTGGGACTGTGAAGGTTAATAAAGTAGCTGATGACGACAATGTGGATGAACTTTTCCAGTTGCCGATGTGTTTGGATTAGTTGTAGGGTATAATTAGCTAGATAAGCTAAGATAAATATTCGAAAAATGGATAAGAAAGATCCGAGAGAAAAGGTGGTAGAAGCAGCGGTTGCTATGATAGAGAAACGGTTCGGTGAGGGGACCATAATGAGACTTGGATCTAAAAAGCGTCTTAAGGTAGATGTGATTCCAACTGGAGCTTTATCTTTAGATGTTGCGTTAGGGGTGGGAGGATTGCCTCGTGGTCGAGTTATAGAGATATTTGGACCTGAGGCTTCTGGAAAAACGACCTTGGCATTACATGTTTTGGCTGAAGCTCAGAAACGAGGAGAAAAGGTTGCATTTATTGATGCTGAACATGCCCTTGATCCAAGCTATGCCAAAAGGATTGGGGTAGATATTAATGATCTTTACGTGTCTCAGCCAGATTTCGGTGAGCAGGCTTTAGACATAGTTGAAACTTTAGTTAGATCCGGAGCTTTTGCTGTAATTGTGGTTGATTCTGTTGCGGCTTTGGTGCCTAAGGCCGAGGTAGAAGGTGAGATGGGAGATGTTCATATGGGACTTCAGGCTCGGCTTATGTCTCAGGCGCTAAGAAAAATTACACCACTGGCTGGAAAAACCAATACTATGGTCATTTTTCTAAACCAAATCAGATTAAACCTGGGGGTTAAATTTGGGAATCCTGAGACTACTACGGGAGGGCGCGCTCTTAAATTTTATTCCAGTGTGCGCCTAGACATCCGCAGAAAAGATGCCATCAAAAAAGGTGATGAGATATTGGGGCATGTAAGGGAGGTCAAGGTTGTCAAAAATAAAGTTGCTCCGCCTTTTAGGACGGCCCGTTTTATCATTTACTTCGCTACAGGGATAGATAAAGAGAGTAGCGTACTTGAAGCTGCCTTAAAGTTCGGGGTAGTAGAGAGATCAGGGGCTTGGTATGCTTATAAAGGTCAAAAACTCGGACAAGGCCAGCAGGCGGCTATAGAGTATTTAAAGGAGCATCCAAAGACAGTGGAAAGCATTACGAAAGATGTGCTCTCTAAGTTGGAGTACTAAAAAACGGAGACACGAAGGTTCAGATGATATAATATAGCATTGCCGCGGTGGCGGAATTGGCAGACGCGCTGGACTTAGGATCCAGTGCCCTTTCGGGCGTGGAGGTTCGAGTCCTCTCCGCGGCAAGCTTTGTCTCTTCAGGTCGTCTCAAGTGTTCCGGGAGATTAGGTTATTGTTCCTGCCCTAATGATGTTCGGTCATCATTGGATTGAGTGTACTTAGTTATGATGTCTCTATAGATGTAATAGGATCTTCTAGGTCTTCTCTTAAAGTTATTTTCATAATCGACTTCGATTAATCCGAATCGTGCAGAGAAGCCTTCTGTCCACTCGAAATTATCAAGAAGTGACCAGTGAAGATATCCTTTTATCTTTACCTTCTCTTTTTTCGCTTTCTCTAGGGCTTTGATAGTTTCCTTAATGAACCAAGGTCGGTGTTTATCTTTAGAGTCGGCTAAACCGTTTTCAGTGATAATTATCGGTTTGTTTAAGTGACCTAAATTTTTGAGCACATGGTATATGTTTTGGGGAGTAAGCCACCATCCCAAGTCGCTCACTCTGGTATTAGGATTTTTAATACGAAACTTTTTGAACTGGTTCGTAAAATAGTAGTTAATACCAAGATAATCTAAGTAGTTTTTAAGGTAGTATAGGGGGAGAAGTTGTATCCTGAAAGCCAATTTAGCTAAGAGATTGTCGAATATAAACAAAGGATTATTGTCCTTTTGGGCTTGGAACCATGCGATATTGAATACTAGTGTTACAGGTTTTTTGGGATTGAGTTTTTTAATGAATCGGTAGGCAACTTTATGAGTGCTGAGTAAATTGGTAAGTACGGTCAGGGTTTTAATAGGGGATCTTTTCTGAGGAGGCCACCTACCCTTAAGATAACTCTGGCTAGCACATACAATCGGCTCGTTAATAGTAATTATAGCATCCGTGAATCTATCAATATGAGGTAGTATGGCTTTTAGGTATTTGAGAAAGAAGTTAGTATTGTGTTTGTTCTCAAAGCCTCCTCTTTGGGCAAACCATAGTGGGAGGGTGAAGTGGTGTAGTATTACTAGAGTGTAGAGTTCATAGCTTTTCGCAGTTCTAAGAATATCTGTGTATTTTGTTATTGCTCTCCGATCAATTGTGTTTGGACGGGGGAATATTCTGCTCCATTCGATGGAAAGTCTTATGGCATTTGATTTAAGCTTTTTGGCGGATTTTAGGTCCTGTTTATAAAGTACCCAGAAATTAGCTGCTTTACCAGATCTATCCTTTGTACCATTGGGTTTCCCTAAGTTCCTGAGTTCCCAGTGCCACCAGTCAGCGTGTTTGTTTTCTCCCTCTACTTTGTATGCAGAGAGGGAGGTCCCCTATAAGAATTCTTTAGGAAAGCCCACTTTCTATTTTAGCAATACTCTCTGATGGGTTCATCTCCAGGAGGATTGGGGGATAGAAAGGATACTCAGAACTAACTGATTGAAGTGGGAGCCGTAGGACTTCTAATCAGGACGTAGTTTAAAGGTTGAGACGAAGGGTCGTGGGGCAAAATGCGTCAATCTCGCATTTTGCCCCACGACCCGAATCCCCCTTGGATTGAGAGATTCTTTTCTGTATAATAGGGAAGCTTTGGGCCGCCGTCGTCTAACGGCTAGGACAGCGGGTTTTCAACCCGTAAATCGGGGTTCGACTCCCCGCGGCGGCATGTTAAATATGTGGGAGGTTATTAAAAAATTCCTTGACTATCTGCAAGAGTTTGTTTTGACTCCGGCCATTGTAGTTATCCTTATTTGGCTTTTTGTTTTAGGGTTAAGAAAAGTTGATGGTATTTCTATGTATCCTTATCTGCACGATAAAGATATAATAGGACTTTATAAACTTCAATATGTTTACTCTAAGCCTAAAAGAGGAGATGTGGTAGTTTTCAGGCACACGAATACCCAGTATTATGTGAAGAGAGTTATTGGTTTGCCCGGAGAAACAATCATGGTTTCAGGTGGAAAGGTTTATATAAATGGAAAGCAGCTTGACGAAAGTGAATATTTGGATAGTTCCGTGTATACGATCCCTGGGAATTTCTTGGCTGAAGGTGTTCCCTACACTATTCCGGATGGGCAGTATTTTTGTATGGGAGATAACAGACAGAACAGCACAGATTCTAGAGATTTTGGTCCAGTTTCTTTGGATTTGATTAAAGGGCGCGTGGTTTTCGTGCTTTATCCTTTCGATCATATAAAGTGGGTAAAAAGAGTTGATTATTCTAGCTTGGACGGTGGTATTAGCTTGGATATGTTATATTGATTAAGATAAGCTAGGAGCTAGACTATATGTATAAAACTACGGAGTGTGTGCTTGATGAAATAGAGGTTCCGGAGACTCTTCCTCGTAAAGTGGTCGATATCTCAGAATTGATGAGAAAAGCTGAATCATTAAGTAAGCAGGATCTCCCTCTGGTAACTGTTAACAATAAACTGCTAGTAGGAGAGCTCTACTACAGAGTTCTAAAGCTTAAGAATTTCAGGTTGGTAGAGTGCGTTGAGGCTACGGAGGTTAATGGCAAGATTTTAGCTTCGTTGTTAAAAGAGTATATTAAGAAGGGGTGGCTGAATATCATAGAAATATCAATGGCCTTGGATTTCTTAAACAGGGTCAAAGGTATCCCTCAGAAACAATTAGGTCAAGTATTAGGTTTAAGCAGAGTGGCGGTGACCAATAAGTTGAGGCTGCTGAAGCTGCCTTACCAGGCTCAAGACGCATTAGTTAACGGGAAGATTTCAGAGGGGCATGCCAGAGCCTTGTTATCCTTAAAAGAAGAAGATTTACTCGTATTCGCTTTAGAGCGAGTTTTACGTGAAAACTACTCGGTAAGAGAGACAGAGAAGCTGGTCAGGGAGATCTTAGGGAAAGAGAAGAAATCCAGAAGGCACGACGGTATTAGGGATTTTACAGCTGATACCTCCCTCAACAAGTTGGTTATAACTTTTGAGTCCCTGGATAGTCTTCAAAAGTTTGTTAGTCAGTGTTTAGCACGTAGAAAGTAGACCTCCCTTTACCCATCCTGCGGATGAGTCCTAGCTTTTCGAGTTTTTTTAGGTCTCTAAAGGCTGTCATGAATGAGACATTCAGTTCTTGAACGCAATCTGCTCTGGTTATTCTACGTTTTCTTCTAAAAAGTGAGAGTAGCTTCTTTTGTCGGTACATTAGCTGATAATCAAGAGTTTGACTGGCTTTAATCAGGGTTTTAGCAGAATTATAGAGAAGTTCTGCTTGATTTAGGGTTTGTTGAACAAAATTAGTGAACGTGGCTTTTTTCCCGTAGGTTTCAAGAATATCAAGTATTAAGCTACACATAGGGATTAATTGATAAAGGGAACTATATTTAGAGGAGATCACGATAAATTTTGCCAACGCTAAAGCGGTGTGCAGATTCATGTCAATAAATGGACACAAGAATGACAGGTTAGCGGTATAATAGAAAGCCCCGATCAGGGGGTGTTCGGGCTTGTAGCCCAGTAGCTCTGAAAGGCTAGATACTGTATTGGTGCCGAAGTTGTTGTGAAATTTAATGGCTTGATATTTCCTTTGCGGTTCTTCGTAAGGGTTGCGGATTCTTCCTCTTTCCCAATACTCTAAGATGTTTTCTGCAAGTATAGAATGGGTTTGTTGAATCGTCGCCAGGTTTAATTCTGTTTTCTGAGTGGAGGTGTAAAACCTTAGTACGTTCCTGTAGTTTATAAGGAGCCTCACCGCGAGATCCTTTTGCATTGGATTTGGGTTTTTAATGTATTTTTTAAGCTGTGCTTCATCTAGTTGTATTCCTGAAGCTTTAAGTATACACTTGGCTTCCTCAAGCTCTATTTGTTTTTTAAAGTGCCTGAGTACTTTACCTTTAGCCATTGAGGCTATTTTGCTAAGCAGGGAGTGTATATCGATTAATAATACTGTGTCCTTTTCTGTTACGAACATGTTACGCAAGTATACTTTGTGTTCGACTTCTTTACAAGTTAGGGGGCTGTGCCAAAAATCGGAAAGTCTCGATTTTTGGCACAGCCCCCTAATTGCTTTACCTCCCTTTGTTTATCATCCCTGCTATAATAATCCAAGTACGGAGGGGTGCCGGAGTGGTTGAACGGGCCGCTCTCGAAAAGCGGTGTCCGAGTAATCGGACCGAGGGTTCGAATCCCTCCCCCTCCGTAGGTTCTAGGTTAACTAAGTTAATAAGGTGCTGGCGAATATGATGCCCCCTGTCAAGATTATATGTACTATAGGTCCAGCCACTTGGGATCCGGATGTGGTAAGACAACTTATCGACCTGGGAATGACCGCAGCCAGAGTAAATGGAGCCTTCGCAGATCCTGACGAGTTAGACAAGGTAAAGAGGCTGGTAAGAATGTTCTCGAAGGATGTTTCCCTGATGGTAGACGTTAAAGGGCCTGAGATAAGGCTTAATAAGTTCAAGGAGACACTTAAAATTAAGCCAGGAGATACGGTAATAATTGGATCTAATCCAGAGAGAGATCAGATCTATCCAGCCAATTATCCAGATATTTATAAGTTGCTTAAGAGAGGGAATAAGATCGTAGTCGGAGATGGTGACGTGGTTTTAATCGTAGATAAGGTTGACGAGTTAGAGGGGAAAATTTATGCCACAGTAGAGTTTGGCGAGCAGATTAAGCCTGGAAAAGCATTGAATTTAGTAGGGGTATCCCATACAGAGGAAGTTCTGACTCAGAAAGATGTAGTGAATCTAAAGCATGGTTTATCAACAGGCTGGGATATGGTTTCTGCATCATTTATTAAAAACAAAGCCTCAGCCCTTAAAGTTAGAGAAGTGATAGGTGATAGGATGCATCTTATTGCTAAGATCGAAGATGAGGAAGGGGTGCAGAACATTAATGAAATTTTAGAAGTTGTCGATGGAATTATGGTTGCAAGAGGAGGACTAGGGGTTTCTATGGGCCTTGAATATGTACCGGTTGTGGAGCGAGAGCTTATTCGTAAAGCAAATCAGATAGGGAAGCCGGTAATCACTGCAACACAACTTCTTGAGTCTATGGTTGAGAATCCATTCCCTACTCGAGCAGAGGTAAATGACATAGAAACGGCGGTGCTGTTGGGGACAGACGGGCTTATGCTATCTGGAGAGACAGCAGCAGGTAAGTATCCAGTAGAGGCTGTAAAGACCCTGGTAGAGATCTCAAAGTTTGCTTATTCTTTCGTAGAGCCCAGAGAGGATTTCCCCACCTCTTCAGCATCGCTAACTACACTCGCTTTGGCTAACGCTGCAATAGACATAGCGCATGATATGGGAGACCAATTAAGCGCTGTAGTTATAGTTACGCGTTCTGGTACTACTGCTAGATTGGTTGCAAGGGGGAATCTGAAACAGCCCATCTATGTATTTACTAATTCCGAGCTATCTAGAAAAGGTATGAATTTAGTCAAAGGTGTAGAGGCCGCGTTTCTTTTAGAAAAAGGTCCACCCGGCTTTCGTACCCAAAGAGACGTAGCTGTAGACTTTTTAAAGCAGCTACTAAAAGAGTATGGCTTAGTAAAGCCAGGGCAGCGAGTGTTAGTTTTAGGGAAGACTCCTATAACAGGAGAGGAGTTTTTCCCTAATGTTTTCGAGGTGATGACAATTTAGCTTTTATGCGCTCCCTTCTTAAGTAGATTAGTAGCTGCGCTGACAGCAAGATAAATAGACGCAACTACGCTTAGATAGCCTAGAGCTATTATATTTTTGCCGAACACTTTAAGGGCATCCTCAAGTGAGCCTGCTGAATTTGGTAAGGTTGATCCTTTCTGTGTCTTTTGAATCTTGTCCAAATTGATGTTTAGATGGAGCTTTGCAGCTTTACTGATATTTCCGCTTTTATCTATTGCGAATATATAAAGGTTTGGGGTTTTCAGATTCTTCAAACCTATGGTGATCTTAAATGGTCCTTTGGTAACATTTTTTTCTACAACCCGCGTGCTTTCGTTTTGGACTACAAGGACGGAATCTTCTGTGACCTCGCCGCTTAGGTAAAGCTTATCTTTTGAAACTTTCGAGGTTACCTTAGAGACTTCTGGAGCCGTTTTGTCCACAACGATCAAAAGAGGTGTTTTCTCTTTACTTCTAAGCTTAAGAAACAAAATCCGAGTTTGAGTCTGGAGTGCTAGTTCGTGCTTTCCTTCTTTTAATCTAAGGAGTGTGGTAAAGTATCCGTCGGAGTCTGCTTTGGCTTCTGTAATTTGGGTGTTATTCTCGAAGATTAGTACCTTGGCTTTAGGTTTTGTCTTTCCTTTGATTGTTATCTCTTCAGACGTGGAGTATATTGGGGTTTGTGAGAGTAATTGGGGTGCTTGGACTTTGGAACTTGAGATGGCTGGGATGCGTTTTATGAACTGCCACAGACTGAAAAAGATTAAGATTACACCGATTAGAATTAAAATCTTCCCGAGCAGTTTAGAAGCGTTTTCTTGAGCGGAGTTTTCTTGTGGAGGTGTCACCTTTGTTCCCATTTATAGTATAAGATTATTTTAGCTCTTGATATGGTAGTATAATAAAATATACTAAGGTTAACAAGTATATGATGTTTTCAACCTTAATACGCATTCTAAATACGGTTTTCTTGCTTGTGATCGCTGCAATGTTTATGCTTTTTGGAACTTCTAGTTTTAGTAGATATATCTTTTACTCTAGGGCAGAAAGTCCTGTGTACACCTTTGTATATAGCTTTTTCAGTAGCATTTTTGGAGAGCGATCAGAGATTGTTGCTCCAGAGCATTTTGTTGTGTTTAGCAGCGAACCCGTACATCACAGAATAAATTTTAGATTTGAAAAATATAATGCTGTTCTAGAGATCCCTAGGCTCTCTATTAAGGGGCCGATCGTTGATGGGAAAAGTGAGACCGCTATGGAGCGGGGTTTTTGGCACTATCCGTCAACTGGGACCCTTTTAGATTTGAAAAACATTGTTGTTGTTGGTCATAGATACTTGAAGGTTCCCCCTGCCCAGGATACTTTTTTTAATTTAGATAAGGTAAAGAAGGGAGACCTGATAAAAATCACTTCAGATTTAGGAGTGTGGGAATTTAGCGTAGTTGACAAAAAGGTTGTTAGTGTTGAAGATACTTGGGTTCTTCTGCCGAGGCCTGACACTCTGACTCTTATTACTTGTCATCCACTGTGGACAGATAGACAGAGACTGGTTATAATTGCTCGCTTGATACGCGATTCAGAGTTAATATTAAGGTAGTATGGTCGATAAAAAGGGGGTAGTATATTCTTACCATGGTATTGTTAAGCGGCAAAGTTATGTTATCCCTAGGCTCCTTGCAAAACTTTTAAGGTTTGAATGGTTTAAGCGGCTGTTTTTTAGTGTTCCAGCAATAGATGAGTCTATTATTTTTAAGAACGGAAATTCAGGTACTTTGTACGGAGAGTTTGACCTATCTGTACTGGGGGTTTTTAAGAAGAATTGGGATATAAACTATTGGCTTCTTAATAAATTGTATTATCTTCCCCTTTATTTTAATGTGATACACGGTGTATATGTGCCCGAAAATTATAATCCGAGGTTCCCTTGGAATAAACGTCAGATTTTAGATCTTACTGTGGTGAGCGCGGAAACGCAGAAGGCCCTTAAAAAACATATTAAGGTTATTGATCTTTTAGGCAAACCTCAAACAAAGAAGGTGATTGTGTTTCATCCGGTTCCGTATCGTCTTGATCTAAAAAAGTCGCAAATTATCAGGGGCATTGTGAAGAATCTTAAAGCGGTTTTACCCTTGCTAGAGGAGAAGAACGTCTATGTAGCTTTGGAAAATATGCCATACTTAAGAAAGCCTCGTACTGGGTATTTCCCGATGCTGGGAAGTATAAAATTTTTCGAAGATCTTCTCTCAGAGCTTGACCATCCGCATGTAGGCATTACTTTTGATTGGGGACATGCCAACAGCTTTGCCCGGTTCATGTACGAAACAGATCAGAGTTTGGGCGATTTCGAATTTACCCCTGAGGTTTTAGCGAGGTTTAGGTATCAAACAGAGTTTTTAACTCGCCTGAGAGAGAAGATCTTTCATCTTCACCTGCATTATAATGAAGCGCATAAGCTTAATAAGAAGCCGCCGAGATTTTTCCCAAATTTTGACACTCATCAGCCCCTTACTATGCTAGATTATTTCGAGTATGAGAACTACAAGAAGAACATTCGCACCATAATTGATTCTGAGAATTTGATAAGTGCGACGTTAGAGATTGTGCCTCGTGCTTTTGCTCCGGCTCGGGCTTATCGGAGTAGTATTAAAGTTTTCGAAGCTATGCTAAAATAGCTAAGTTTATCTAAATTAGAGAAAGCGTGTATGTCTAATATTTTGAAAGTCGGCGAGAAACAGAAGTTTATCTCGAGTTCTAAAGTCTTATCAGATAAAGACGGGGTCTACGAGGTTGAGATTACAGTAAATCCAGCTCTTCAAAAGGAAATCTATGAAGCCCTCTACAAAGAGAAGTCTAAAAACGTTGAGATTCAGGGCTTTAGGAAAGGTCATGCTCCTCGCGAACTTGTAGAGCCTAAAATTTATTCAGAGCTTGTAGAAGACCTTGTTAATTTGATGTTAACTTATAGTGTTTCAGAGTTTATCTCAGAACTTAAAGATAGGCTAGTTGTTGGTAGACCGGTTCTTACAGATTATAAGTTTTCGGTGGTTGAGACTCCTATCACTTTCAAGGTTAAGCTATACACAGTAAAGCCTTTTAAATTGCCAGATTTTAATAAGATTAAGCAGGCTTTAAAATCTAAACTAAAAAAGATAGAGGTTTCGGATAGCGAAGTGGAGGAGGCGCTTAAGCAGCTGTATGAGCAGTGGGCAAGCAAGGCCAAGAAAGAGGAGAAAGAAAAATTCCCTGAACCTTCTGATGAATGGGTAAAACAGCTGAAACTCCCTGAAGTTAAGGACATAAAGAGTCTAAAAGAACAGATAAAGCATGACATTCTACACCATAAGGAACATGAGCAAGCTCAATCCCTGCTTAATGAGGCATTGGATCGGATTCTTAAGCAGGTGAAGGTTAAGTTACCTGAAGAGTATATTGCCTCTCAAGTTGAGAAAGAGTATAAAGCTCAAGAGCAAAATGTATCAAAGTATGGGATTACCTTAGAGAAGTACCTGAATTACTACAAGAAAACCCCAGAACAGTTTAAAGAAGAGCTTAAAGAGCAAGTACAGCGGCGTCTATTAGAGGAGCTGTTTTGGGCACAGTATATCAACGATAGGAATGTTCAGGTAGACCTTAAAGATCCGAAAGATCATGTGTTTTTAAATTATGCTGCAGCAGCTTTAAGGATTCCTCCTGATGCTGAAATAAACCAGCTGATATTAAGCGAAATTATTAGAATGGCTAGGCTATATAAGGCTTTAGAGTATTTGAAAGCTGAACTTGGATTACACTCCCACATTAATTTAGATGAAGAGAGAAAGAATAGAAAGAAGGCTGGAGAGGAAGCGGGCGTGCAGGAAGCAACGGCGAATAAAGATACCGATTCAGCACAGAAAGCTGATCAAGGGCAAGAAAATAAGGATGCCAAACCAAAAATCTTGATCCCAGGGCAGGATGAGTAGCCGGGTGAGTTATAATATAAGGTGCCCCTGTAGCTCAATTGGATAGAGCAGCTCCGTCCTAAGGAGAAGGTTGGGGGTTCGACTCCCTCCAGGGGCGAGTTGTTATTATGAAGACAAACTGGAAACTAATTTTTAGGAATCTTTTTGTCCTTCAGCATCAGGTTAATGCTGTAATTTCACTAAAGCACGAGGAGACTAAAAGGTGGTATCTTGTTAGGAATGGTATTGATTATTATGATGCCTCTCTCGCAGAGTTTGCTGAATTTCTAGAGAGCACGAATTTTAAATGGTGGAAGGTGTATCCAGGGCAATACATCGTGGATCCTAGAAACGTCCTTATGGAGATCGTAGATATGCTTCACTTTGAAATCTCACTTCTGCTACTTGGCAGCATTCAGAAGGTCTCAGTCTGCAGAGCATCCTCTAAAGGCCTGACTGTTTTGGCAGAGCGGGTTTTCCAGGAGTTCAAAGACTTATATCTAGGAGAAAGTACTAAAAGATTAGAGGCTCAGCTGACTTCTATGCTTTCGTCCGGGATTCTAACGGGAGATCGGCATCTTTCTTTTAGAGCTTTGTTGGGTTGGTTATGGCGAGGTCTAGATTTAAGGTGTAGTCAACAGGCACTTAGTCGATTTGTATGCTTTTGGATGTTTCCATTGTCAGTTCTGCTGTACTCTTCTTTAGATTCTAAACAGCGGGAGGGGCATTTCTCTTCTGCAATAATTGGGAATTCTACGAAAATAGGAAGAGAGGTGGCCAGGAGGATGTTAGTGTATTGGAATCCGGAAGAGTTCGAGGAGTACATAAAGAATATAGCAGCACTTTACCTTTTAAAGAATATCCTTAATCTATTGCGCCAAGAGTATGACTATGGAACTTTAAAGTATCAAAGATTGGTTGGCAATACTGATGAAAATAGAGTTCTGGTGCAACTTCTTGAGGAGCATTCATTTGAGCTTTTCCAAGTGTTAAATTCAGTCAGTTTTCCTTTTGTTAAACCCTACTATTCTCATCCTAAGGTTGTTCGTCTTAAGGAGCATATCGTAGAAGCTCTTAAAATTCCATGGAGATAGGGTGTGTTATAATCTTCAGATTATTAGTTAGGATTTAAAGAAGATGAACCTCATACCTACAGTAATGGAAGAAGAAAGGGGAGGCGTGCGCGTCTACTACGATCTATTCTCTAGGTTACTCAAAGATAGAATAGTTTTTATCGGAGGGCAGATAACCGAAGAATTAGCAAATATTGTAATTGCAGAGCTTGTTTATCTAGAGAAACAAAATCCGAAGAAAGACATTCAGATGTATATATTAACACCTGGTGGCTCAGTGGCAGCGGGATTGGCTATATATGACACAATGCAATACATTAAACCGGATGTTGTAACCATCGGTATTGGGCGAGTGGCCTCGTTCGGATCTGTTTTGCTTGCGGCGGGTACAAAGGGCAAGAGGTTTTTATTACCTCATGCGGATGTTATGATTCATCAGCCGTGGATCTCTGGGATCTCCTCTGTTACGGTTACAGACCTTAAGATTACAACGAACTTCCTAGAGAGGACAAAAAAGCGGCTAATAAAGATACTTGCAAAGCATACAGGCCAATCTGAGGCTACCATCGCTAGAGATACTGAACGAGATTTTTGGATGAATGCCGCTGAAGCTAAAAAGTATGGGATTGTTGACAAGATTTTGTAAGATTGCCTATAATCTAAAGATGTATCAAGATATAGGCGAGCTTCTGCAAATTACGGTATTGATTGTTTATACGACATGACTTTTTCCCTTTGTTTTTTCCCATTAAATTTAACGTTAGAACTAAGATGATATTTATAAGCTATGAGTAGCGAATATCTACAAAAACTAAGACACTCAGCAGCTCATGTTCTTGCAATGGCTGTGCTTTATCTTTATCCTGATACTAAATTGGCTATAGGTCCAGCTATAGAGGAAGGGTTTTATTACGATTTTAAGTTTAGTAAGCCCATAAAAGATGAGGACCTTCCCAAAATTGAAGAGGTGGCAAAAGAGATAATCGCTGCAGATTTGCCTATAAAACGTCGATATATGTCAAGAGAAGAGGCAATTGAGTTTTACAAAAAATGGGATCAGCCTTTTAAGTTGGAGTTGATAGAAGAGCTTCCTGATAAGAGACTCTCTTTTTACAAGATTATAGGCAATGACAAGTTTGACTCATTTGTTGATCTGTGTAAAGGGCCACATGTAGAAAGTACAGGCAAGATCGGTGCTTTTAAGCTTCTAAACATAGCAGGGGCCTATTGGCGAGGAGATGAAAAGCGCGATATGTTGACTAGAATCTATGGTACTGCATTTTTAACCCAGGCAGACTTGGAAGCCTATCTAAAAGAGCTTGAGGAGCGTAAGAGAAGAGACCATAGAGTTCTTAACAGAAGGATGAATCTCTTTATGATAGACAAGGATGTCGGAGGAGGTCTTATCCTTTGGAAACCGCGTGGCGCTTATCTGAGGTATCAACTCATGAAGTTCGCTTTTGAGACTTATCTTAAAGAGGGATATGTTCCTGTAACCACTCCGCACATAGGGACTTCTAGGCTATGGAGCACTTCAGGCCACTTGAGCTACTACAAAGATTCGATGTTTCCAAGTTTTAAAGTAGACGAGAATGAAGAGTATTATGTAAAACCAATGAACTGTCCATTCCACATAAAGATCTACAAGAGTGAGGTGCACAGCTATCGAGAACTGCCTATACGTTATACTGAAATGGGAACTGTGTATAGGTATGAAAAAGCGGGGGAATTAAGCGGGCTTTTAAGGGTAAGAGGTTTTACTCAAGATGATGCTCACATCGTGTGTAGGCCAGATCAGATTGATGAAGAAGTTTATAGTGCGCTTGCACTAACCCTTAAAATCATAAGAACGCTAGGGGATTTAAAGTTTAAGGTTACTATTAGTGCGCGAGATGATAGTGATAAGTATATTGGAGATCCAAAACTATGGAAGCAGGCTACCGATGCTCTTGTTAAGGCTGTTAAAAAGGCTGGGTTTACCCCAGAGGTTTTCGAGGGAGAAGCAGCGTTTTATGGCCCCAAGATAGATATTCTTTATCCAGACGCATCTAATAGATGGTGGCAACTATCTACGATTCAGATAGATTTTAATCTTCCCGAGAGGTTCGATATGGAGTACATAGGTGAAGATGGCAGACCTCATAGACCTATTATTGTACATCGAGCCCTTCTTGGCGCGCTCGAGCGCTTTATTGGAGTTTATCTAGAACAAATAGGCGGTAAGCTGCCTTTGTGGC
>WFZK01000011.1 GCA_015489595.1 Candidatus Dojkabacteria bacterium
ATAGGCTGGATTCTGATCCTTTACGTGAGGAGGTGTTTTATGGATCTCTTCGTAGTCTTCGTATTGTTTTTCTGGTTCAAGTAGATTATCACCGATAACGTTGAAGATACCCCCTAATACTTTTTTGCCTACAGGAACTTTAACTGCTGCTTCTGTTGCGTATACGGGCATGCCGCGCTTTAGTCCAAAAGCAAAGTCTAAAGCCAATGTTCTAACCTTTTGTTTATCTAAAAACTGCTCTACTTCTAGCACTATATTGCCTTTTTCTGTCGGGATAACTAAGGCTTCGTACATCTTGGGTGTGTAGTCAGGGAATTCTACATCAATTACAACGTCTCTTATCTGTGTGATCTTTCCTTTTGGGAGGTTTTCGAGGTCAAGGTTTTTATAAAGGCTCATAGCTCTATTGCTCTTTTAGCATTAATTATATCTAACAATTCATAGGTAATATTATCCTGCCTTTCTCTATTGTACATGAGCTCGAGCTTATGCTTAAGCTTAGAGGCATTATCACTCGCATTTTTCAGAGTCCTCATCCGTTCCACATGTTCACTTGTGAAAAGGTGAATACTCCTTACAAGTAAGCTGGTATAGAGGTGGAACTCTACGAGTGTGTTTATCGCATCTTCGGGGGGTACGTCGAGGGTATTAGTATTGTTGACCTGGTCCACAAGTAGTTCTATGTTGTAAGTTACATTAGAAAATATATCTATGTTTTCGATCTTTATTGTATACGAGAAGCTGCCTTGATAAAACGGATATATAGCTATGATCTGTTTAGCTATGTGTTTTTTGAGGAGGTCAAGAATGTGATGTGTGCTCTCTGAAAGCTTGTTGAGCTTGTCATACGAATCTATGGAGAAGATTTTGTATCGAGTCTTCTGCTGTGTTATTGAGATTACAAAGTCAGTGAGTTTCTTATTAATTAAGATAATCAGTTCCGAATTTTTAAGCAAGGTCGCATTGTTTTTGATTGCACTTTTGAGCCTAGATTCTAAGGTGCCACAAAGTCCTTGCGTAGGGCTCCAAATCAGAACTATTGTCCCGGCCGCAGGTGGAGGTTTAAGTCTCTTAAGCTCTGGAATTAATTCAAGTCTGCTAAGCAAAATTGTTGTAAGGAATCTTCTATAGTAGCTTTTTACTTCTTCGATTGTTTTTCTCCAGTATGATACGTATGATAAACTAAGTTTGTAGAGGGTATTTGTGATCCTTTCTAAACTACTTACACTTCGGATTTTACGTTTAAGCTTAGCTATTTTAGGCATGGTTCTTAACAAGAGGTTTGATATTTGAGATGATACGTTCTTTAGTTTCGTCATTAAGGGGGGTATCTTCGCTTAAGGTTTGATACCAGGCACTTTGCGGGATGTGGGCAAGAAGTATCTGTTTGATCTGTGGGAGTTTCTCTATGCTGATTTCATCGAGTAATCCACTCTGGGCGATAAATAGCAAAACTGCCTGAAGTTTAGGTGGATAGCTTAAGTGTAGCTCTTGTTTAAGGAATTGGAATAGTATTTTACCCCTTTTCAACTGTTTCTGAGCGTGTTGGTCCAGTTTGGCTCCTAGCTGGGCGAATGATTCGAGTTCTTGATACTGGGCAAGCGTTAGTCTTAAGCTCTTAGCCACATCCTTTAATATTGGCGGTTGCGCTGCACTCCCTACCCGTGAGACAGAGAGACCTATGTCGATGGCTGGTTTTATTCCTCTGTTAAAAAGATCTAGACTAAGATAAATTTGCCCGTCTGTAATTGATATGAGATTAGTTGGAATATAGGCGGAGATGTCTTGTTCTTGAGTTTCAATTATAGGGAGCGCCGTGATGGAACCCTTCTTAAACTGTCCTGCCCTTTCAAGAAGCCTTGAGTGAAGATAGAAGATATCTCCTGGATATGCTTCTCTACCCACTGGCCTTTTAAGTAGAAGAGATATCTCTCTGTAAGCCCATGCATGTTTGGTAAGATCATCAAATATTACTAATACATCTCTGCCATGAGAGGCGAAGTACTCTGCTATAGCCATCCCTGAGTAGGGAGCAAGATATTGAAGACTTGCTGGGTCAGAAGCAGTGGCTGTGACTAGTATGGTATAGTTAAGCGCTTCGTATTCTTCTAATATCTCTATAATTCTGGCAATTTTTTGAGCCTGTTGGCCGATGGCTACGTAGATACAGATCATATCTTTATCCTTCTGAGATAGTATGGTATCTATTGCGATGGATGTTTTCCCTGTTTGCCTGTCACCCAGTATCAACTCTCTTTGCCCTTTACCAATAGGGATCATGGTGTCTATGGCTAAGATACCTGTTGTAAGGGGTTGTGTAATTGGCTTTCTTTCTAGTACAGAAGGAGCTCTCGCTTCCAACGGCATACTTATGAAGTCGGTTGAGTCTATGGGAGATGAGTCCAGAGGTTGACCGATCGGATTTACGTGACGCCCTAGGAGTTTTTCTCCTACCCTTATACTAAGTGGTATTCCTTCAGGTACTATTGTGTCCCCTGCCTTAATTCTCTTATAATCCCCCAGTATTACTACTCCAATTTTATCTTCTAACAAATCTATGACAAGCCCTTTTATCTTAGAGTTCACAAAGCTGACGAGTTCTCCGTACGCTACATCATAAAGCCCTTCTACCAGGGCAATTGAAGAATCTACAGCCTTGACTTCTCCCATTTCTTTTACCTCTATGACTTTTGGCGTTATAGAATCCTTCGTTTGAGAGACAATGTTCGCAAGGTCGAATGTCACGGTTTTTACTGTATGACCGACCACATATGCTCGGAAACCGTAGATTAAAGAATTGTTCTTTTTTACGCTGATCTTTTTAACCTCTTTGAATCTTCTTCGAAGATATTTTTTTATCTTCCCAATAAGAGCAGCGGTAATATAGGTAGGGACTTCAACTACAATGTAAGGATAGGGAGTTCTATGATCCTTCACTCTTGGCAACAGTATTCATCTTATCAAGTAGAGCTCGGGTAATCTTTTCGGCGAGGGTTTTATCCTCTTGTAGTACCTTGCCAAGAGCTATTTTAAATTCTTCTACGACTTCTCTCCGGAGATAGTCTTTATATTCTTGTTTTTTAAGCTCTAAATATCTTTTGAATCTAGCCTGCTCCTTTTGTTTATAAATAAAGAGCTCTTGCCCCACTTGGCGCTTAAGTTCTTCAGCGTATCTTTTAGCTTCTGCAATAATTTCAGAGGCTCTTGCTTCTGCTCTAGTTACTATCTTCTCATAGTCCTTTTCCATTTCGTTTATACGCTTCTCCCAGAGTTTTTCTAATTCCACGAGTTTCTGTGCATATTGTTGCCTCCTTGCTATGATTCTTTGTAGAGGCTTTATCCCCCATTTTACGAATACAAGCATTAGAACCAAGAAGTTAATAAGCTGGATCCAAAAAGTCGAATTTATAGCTAGATTATGCATCGGTTTAGCCTTTTAGAATTATTACCATTACATAGATAGCTATCGATTCAGCCAAAGCCATTCCCAGAATCATAGGGACAAAGAGTTTCCCAAGGCTTTGAGGGTTACGACCAATTGCTTCCATCGCCTTAGCCCCGATCAAGCCTATCCCTAATCCTGGTCCAATTGCGCCGATACCCATAGCTATGGCTTGGGCACTGGCAAGGACTGTGTGATCTGTCAGCGAGATCTCTATCATTTTTTTTCTTAGCTTATAAATTATGTCTCTTGCTCTTGTATCATTGTAGCAAAATAAGCTACAGATAGCCCAGTAAATATTAAAGCTTGCAAAGCTCCCACAAGTAGTTCAAGAAAGTAAAAAGGGAGGGCAACGAATGGGATCTGTGAAGTTGCCTTAATAAGCATCTCTCCTGCGCTGATATTTCCGAAAAGTCGTATTCCAAGGATTATATATTTTATGGGTTCTAGAAATAGTTCGAGGAGTCCTACAGCTATCAAGACCCCCGCAAGATAAACAGGTTTGGTCATAAAGAAGTGCCTTATCCAGCCTTTAAACCCTTTAGATTTAATTGTTAGAATGTGTACCGCGAAAAACACTACTGCTCCCATGGCAAGTGTTAAATTTAGATCTGATGTTGGGCCTTTAAACAAGGGGATAAATTCCCCACTTTTAACTACTCCTATCGTTTCCATCCCAGGCAGGAGACCTAAGTAATTCCCAAGCAAGATAAATAGAAAGACAAAAGAAAGATAGGGAGCAAGGAGTTTGACTAACTGAGTATTTAAAACCTGTTTACTTAGATCCTCTATAAATTCATATGTGAGTTCTCCGGCCGCTTGAACAGACGAGGGTATAAATTTAGGTTTGTGTAAAAGTGTAAGGATTGCTAGAAAGATTAGATCTAAGATGGCCACGCTAGTGAGTGTATTGGTAATAGGGATGCCATGTAATGTAGTAACTGTCTGAACCTCGCTCATCTTGTTTTTATGAATTTAAAAACCGTCTGCAATATTCTAGAGGCTGGGATAGGTTTTGTCAAAATGCCCTTGAGAAATGAGATGAACCCCAATCGCGGCAAGTAAAGCAACTCTTACACTTGCATGCTGATAAAAATATTACCAGGTTTCAGTACACTTCTTAAAATATGCACTAAGTTATGAGCCGGGATTAAGTATATTTAAACAAGAGGCGGTGGGAGGCTGGGACAAACGCATTATTTCAAGGTTTTTCGCAACTTATGGTACCTGTTAGATCTAACTTTATAGAATATTTTAAATGACCCCGCGTTTTATATTCATCATAGGAGGTGTTATCTCAGGGCTAGGTAAAGGCGTGTTTACAGCAAGCCTAGGTAAGGTCCTCCAGATGGGAGGATATAAGGTAAACCTTATAAAAATCGATCCTTACCTTAACGTCGATGCCGGAACCATGCGCCCAACAGAGCACGGCGAAGTTTGGGTTACCTATGATGGTGGTGAAATTGATCAAGACCTTGGTAATTATGAACGATTCCTGCATAAAAAATTTAGTAAAAATAATAACATAACTACGGGTAAGATCTTTCAACAAGTAATTAAAGAGGAGCGGTCTGGGAGATATTTGGGGAAAACGATTCAGTACATCCCTCATGTAACCGACTATATAACAGAGATGTTAGTAAAGAATCATCAGCAGTCAGAGGCACACCTTAGCATTGTAGAGGTAGGGGGGACGGTAGGAGATTACGAGAGTAGTTTATTCCTTCATGCGATAGCCAGGATGCAGAGTAGATATAAAGTGGCCAGCGTTTTTTTAGGCTACTTTCTGCGTCCTCCTCATATTAATGAGATAAAGACCAAACCATATCAACATGCACTAATGAATCTAATGAGTTTTGGTATAAAACCTACTCTCTATGTGGTGAGAGCCCCTACACAGCCGCATATTCATAAACTAGAAAAAATCGCAGCTGCTGCTAATGCAACTCTGGACTCCATAATAACAATCCCTGACACTAGAAACATCTACGAGATTCCAAAACTTCTATATACCTTTACTCCTGCGCTCGTTAAGCTACTTAAACCCCTTGCGCTTAGATTCCCTAAAAACGACCGAACTTTCAAGACAGAAAGAGCAAAGTATACTCGTTTTTTAGGTTCAATTATTAAAATCGAGAAGAAAAGGAAAGAAGTAAAGGTAGCCATAGTAGGTAAGTATACGAAAGCAGGCAGGTTTACTTTAAAAGATAGCTATATTTCGGTGGTAGAAGCGATTAGGTTTGCTGCTTGGAAAAATAAGGTTAGACCCCGTATAGTTTGGCTCGATGCTTTGCAGATAGAAAAGGCCAGGCTTTCAGATCTTCAAAAGATGTTAGAAGGCATTGAAGGGATAGTAGTCCCTGGTGGATTTGGATCTACAGGTGTAGAGGGTAAAATTAAGGCAATAACTTTTGCCCGCACTAAAAAGATACCCTATCTTGGACTCTGTTACGGCCTACAATTGGCTGTTATAGAGTTTGCAAGAAACGTAGCAAAGCTTAAAGGTGCCAACAGCACTGAAATAGATCCAAAAACTCCTTACCCTGTGATAGATATATTACCTCGGCAACGCAAACTACTTTCACAGAAGCAATATGGGGCTACTATGAGACTTGGTGAATATAAAGCTTATTTGAAAAAAGGTACTATGGTATACACCCTATATAGGGAGCTAAGGCGTTTATATCGTGATTCGCATGGGGCGTACGTTATAGAGAGACACCGTCATAGATATGAGGTGAATCCTAAGTACCACAAAACCTTACAAAAAGCGGGGATAGTGTTCTCTGGTCTTTCTGAAGATAGTACTCTAGTTGAATTTATTGAACTGCCCAGTAATGTTCATCCTTTCTTTATTGCCACCCAGGCTCATCCAGAGTTTACAAGTTATCCTACGGAGCCTAACCCCTTGTTTTACGGATTAATAAAAGCTGCTAAAGGCTTGAAAGTACAATAAATCTTACTCTAACTTCTATTCAACAATCTCTAACACGTCCCCTTCTTTTACGTCCGCATCTTTCCCAAGATTAATACCACACTCTTTGCCCTTTTCTACCTTGTCTACTCTGTCTTTTAGGATCTTAAGGTCAGCGATGGGTAGCTCAGAGATAGCTTTCCCCCCTCTTATTATTCTTGCAGTCGCTTTACGTTTTATTATCCCTTCGGTAACCACACTTCCGGCTACAATAGAGCCGGCACTTAGTACGAAGATCTTTAAGACTTTCGCTTTCCCAATAACCTCTGGCCCAGCCTGAGCCTTTTTAATTTGCTCTATAAGGTTTTCTATGTAATCGTACAGCTGGTATACTGTCTTGAAAGTTACGAGTTCTACTTTTCTTTCTGTTGCAAGATCTTGGACTTTTTTGTTTGCTTTAACCCTAAACCCTATAAGTTTTGCTTTATAAGCTGCTGCAAGATCAACATCGTTTGGGGTAATGTCACCTACTCCGGCGAAGATCTTTTTAAGTTCAATCTCGTCGGTGTTGAATTTTTCCATGGTAGGAAGTATTGATCGCAGCGAGGCTTCAACATCTGTTTTTAGAATAAAGGGCACAAAGGTCTTTTCGGGTTGCTCTTCAAACAGCTTTTCTAAAAACTCCTCAGGTTCAACCTCAGTAGGGATTGGGGCAGGAGCTTTTTGAGCCTTAAGTTTCCTAAGATATCTCTCGTACGCTTCTTTATCTTTAATCTTAATTAGCAGGTCTCCAGAGATTGGAAGGTTGTCAAGGCTTGTAAGAATAAAGGCCTGGCCTGGAATGATTTGTTTAATGGGTTTGTAGTTGGGGTCTAAAAACCGAGTTACTCTCTCTAGATTTTCTCCGATGAATACCTCGTCTGCTTTCTCTAGGTTTCCGTATTTTAAGATGGTAAAGCCCAGCTTGCCTAAAGCTCTGTCGACGGCGCTGTCTAATATTATGCCGTAGGCTTCAACTTTTTCTAGCAGCTCTTCGTCTTCAATAAATTCTAGTAGCTTAAGCTTAATAGTTTCATCATCTAGGATGTTTTCGACGTCTATGTATAGGAGAATTGTTTCAAGTAACTTATCAATTCCTTGCTTTTTAATTGCTGAGACTTCTACCACAGGGACATCGCCGCCGTAGCCTTCTACATACACACCTCGCGAAGCAAGTTGGGTTTTAACCTTGTTAATATCTGCTCCCTCCGTGTCTATTTTGGTAATTACTACGATAAACTTTAGACCTTCTTTTTTGATTATATCTAGGGACTCTATGGTTTGGGGCTTGACTCCTTCATCAGCAGCGACGATAAGTAAAGCTAGATCGGCTACCTTGCCTCCTTGAGACCGCATAAGTCCGAATACTTCATGGCCTGGAGTATCAACGAATGTGAGCTTTTTGCCTTTGTATTCTACCTCAGAGATGTAGATATTCTGGGTAATACCGCTAGGTTCGGATTTCTGCACGCTTGTGTTTCTGATGGCATCTAGCAGCGTAGTTTTTCCGTGGTCTACATGGCCTAAGACCACAATTACTGGGATCCGCATGTAGTGATATTAACATAAAAATGGGGCTTACGCAAAAATAGGGGCGGGGGGCAAAACCGAAAAAGTCGATTTTGCGTAAGCACCTAAAATCACTCTCATTCTAGCTGCTTTGAATGATCCTAGGGTTAGGCACCTTCTAACTGGCAGGAGGAACTCACTTTTGGGTGTGAGGCAAAATGTGTCGCTGACACATTTTGCCTCACACCCAAACACCTATAGCGAAACTTCCCCAAATATGGGATAATACTCCACCTAACTAATTTACCTAGATAATGCTGAGGAATTTGAAAGGTATCTTAAAACTGCCAAGTTTTGTGTATGTTTTCTGGTTTGCTCATTTTCTGGCTGGTTTAGACTTTGTAGGAGCTGTTCTTATTCCGTTTTTTACGGATTGGGGGCACTTAAACTATACTCAGATTCAAACACTGCAGTCATGGTTTATGTTCTGGGCTTTTGTGCTAGAAGTGCCGACTGGAGCTCTCGGTGATAAACTCGGTGTTAAGTTCTCTACAATCTTAGGTATTCTGCTTTCAGCAGCCGGGTTTATTATTTATGTGATAAGTCCTCATTTCCGGGTCTTCATGTTGGCTGAATTTATTATAGCGCTCGGCTTTGCTTTTATATCTGGTGCAGATGTGGCTTGGCTATATGAGCTTCTAGATCAGGCAAAAGCAAGACAGCATTTTAGGTTGGTTCATGTGGTATATGATAACGCTTATGTTTTCGGAATGTTGGTTTCAGCGCCTTTAACTGGTTTGGCAGTAAGAATATTTTCTCTACGTTGGGTGTTTGCCCTCCAGAGCGTAAGTTTTGTCTTGGCTGCTCTGCTGCTTGCGTTTCTTACTTCGTCTCCGCGAGTTTCTGCTCGTGAGAGTTTAACCCCGAGGTACGTTGACTTTATCAAGCAAGGAGCACGACTTCTTGCAAAAAGTAAGCAGCTTAGATTTTTAGTAGTCTATCTTATACCACTGAAAGTGGCAGGATATTTTGTAATCTGGCTTTATCAAGGGGTTTTAGCTAATCTCAAAGTGCCTATTGAAGCATTTGGACTTTATAGAGCCTATCTTTTGGCGATTCAACTCGTTGTCAGCGGAATAATTTTGTGGCTATTTAGACAGATTAAGGCTCCTAGATATCTTAAAGTCCTTTTGCTTTCGTTTCCGATTTTAATCATGATAAGTTATGTTTCGCTCGCGATTGCTCCCGGGATAATCACCATTTTGCTGTTTTTAACTTTCGCCGGGGGAATAGGGCTCAGAATCTCTACTATCATGTCTAAAGAGATAAATGAATTGATTCCTAGCAAAATAAGGGCCACAGCGCTCTCGTTTATAGGTATGTTAAGGAGAGTGGTTTTAACGGTGTTAAACCCGGTGGTAGGTGCTTCCGTAGATCACTTTGGTTTTAGCCCAGTATTGCTCGGCCTCGGGACGATGATGATGGTGCCGGTGGGGGTGGGGGCTTTACTGCCTGGCTTAATCTTCTCCTGCCGGAAGCGGCGTGGGGAGGGGGAAGGTGAGTAGCTTCTGCTCTTGCGCTTTGAGTGTTTGGAATTTTCTTGATTGCATTAATGATTATCCTTTCGGCATCATCTATACCATCTTCAGGGCGCCTAACGAAGTTCCATGTGATGGGGATGTTCGCCTCAATGGTGGGGTATCCTGATTCTTGCAATACTTTCTTAAGTTGCTCTGGAGGGGCTGGTCTGCTTTCATAGTGTGGACTTGATACGCTTAAGAATGCTACTGCGGGAGGTTCTTTAAGAACTACGATAAAATCAATACTGTGGTCTCGATCAGCCTGTGGGCTAAAGTACAGCCCTTCTATTTTAAAGTCATACAGTTTTTGGAGATAGAACATACGGAGTAAAGCGAAAAGGACGTAGGATTCCCTTAGAACTCCTAGATATACCATTGCGCCTCCTGACAGGGCTTGAGAGTTCTTTCCAGAAAGGTGCAAGTAGTCGTCATGTGAAAGTGGATTTAATTTTTCGATAATTTGGGTAGGAAGGTAGGAAGCAACAGTGTCAAAAATTATCTCGGAACACTTATTTTGGCAGGATGCAGAGACTTTGGAAATCGCCCAATTAAGGGCTTTCTTCTTATATTCTGGGAAGTTTGAGGCGTCTTCGTCTGTTGGTTTTGGGGGAGTCGAAGCTTCGCCAGTCTGTTGGATATCCGCAGAGATAGAAACAAGTTGTATTAGATCAGGAAAGATTCGCTTGAGTTCATTATTGACTCCAGAGGTCTGGGGTTCTTGGGGCACCCTTCCCTCGTTGCCGCGGGCGGTGGATAAAGACAAGCCTATTAAGTTCGCTAAATCTCCGTATTGCCTAGCCTCAGGATGTTCTATAGGCATACTGTATTATACCTGGCTTCGGAGCTTCTTTAGGTTGAACGCCTGAGAGGATTTTTATTTTCTCCCCTTCTCTTCTTTTACCTCCACTACCTCTATATCATCTAGCCCTATAAGCTGCTTTACTAGTTTTACATTTGTTCCATCTTTGCCGAGCGCAACCGGGACCTGGTCTGACTTTACGTAAACCTTGGCAGAATTTGAGTCTGCATCATACTCTACCTTCTCAACCGTTGCTGGAGCCATGGCGTTGGCAATAAACTTTTCAATATCTAGATCCCACGCCACTATTTCTACTTTTTCTTCTCCTAGCTCATCCATAATAGCTCCAATCCTAGACCCTTTTGGTCCTATGCATGTACCAACTGGATCTATTGTACTGTCATTTGCAGCTACTGCTACTTTGCTTCTTACCCCTGGCTCTCGGGCAATTGCTTTTATCTCCACCTGTTCATTGGATATCTCTGGTATTTCCAGCTCAAATAGAGCTTTGATAAAGTTTGGATCTTTGCGCGACAAGATGACGTGTCTATTGTATTCTTCATTGATTATCTCTTTAACTAGGAACTTATATCGCTTCCCAATCTCGTAGAATTCATTAGGAGTCTGCTCTTCTTTTGGAAACTCTGCTGTTCCCTTTTCAAGCTCTACAAATATCTTGTCTTTTCGCACTCGCTGGATAGTACCACTTACGATTTTTCCAAGTCTGTCTGCGTAGAAATCAACAAAGGCTTTAAGCTCAGCATCTCTTATCTTTTTATTAATTACATGCTTTGCTATCTGTGCCGCGATTCTTCCCATGCTCCCGATGGGGATCTCGATCTCTAGATTGTCTCCTACCTTTATGTTTGGAGCATATTTTTTAGCTTCAGCCAGCGTGATTTCTGTGTCTTTGTTTTTTATCTTCTTAACGACCTTTTTAATTAAGAAAAGATGAATCTCGCCGGTTTGCTTGTTAAGCTCAACATTTACATTGGCTTCTGGGTGCTCGCGTTTGTATGCTTCAGCCAAAGCATCCTGCAGCGCTTTAAAAACGACTTCAGGATCTATTCCGCGATCTAAACAAATTTGGTTTATAGCATCAACTAAGTTTCCTACCATAGCTGGGATTGTAAAGTTATCAGAGTATTATAGCAGAGGGTGTGTTGGTCTGTAAAACTTTAGAGGAGCTGGGGCCAAAATCGTGAAAAGTCGATTTCGGCCTACCCCCTAAAATATGTGATACAATTTTGCATGTTTGGAAGAATAATGGAGATAAATGCAGACGATACAGTGTTTTTAGCTAGACCTCCGGCAAATGTGGATGAATTAAAAGAGGCTACTGGTAGCTATGCGAGCCATGAGGTCAGTAGGTACTATGGTGACTGGCCTTTTGCTAAGTCTGAGCAGGAGCTAGAAAAGAAATTTAAGGAATATGGCGAATCAGACGAGTATGTCTTCTGGCTTTTGGAGGATGTAGAGAGGAAAAAGCTTATAGGCCTGATGCAGCTGCATTTTATTGACTACTTGCATAGTGTGGGGTTTAGTGCCTTGTTTATTGGAGACCGGCAGTATTGGCATAAGGGATACGGGTATAGGTTCGCGTTAGCTCGGACCTTATATGCTGCTTCTGTGCTGGATCTGTTTATTTTGCGGTCTTATATTGTAAGCCCCAATGTGGCTAGTGCGAGAATCTTAGAAAAGCTCGGTTATTATCGATATGGTGTTGTTCCAGCTGCTGCTAAGGTAGACGGCAAATATGTGGCTGAATATCGATACGTTTGGTACAACCCGCGTCGGGTTGATGTGGTTTTTGAAGGGAATGTTCCTGATTTCTTAAGACAGCCTTTGGAAAGGGCTAAAAGAGCCCTCGAAGAGGCAGAAAGAATCACTACATTCATTTAGGTTACGATATCTGCGAAGGACAAAACCATAACAGCGCTCCAGTTAACTTCGCGGAGCGTCATTTGACTTTTCAACTTAACCAACTCCCCTACTCTATTATTTCCCTAAGTTTCTGCCAGGCCTGTTTCTCTTTTTGGCTAAGTCTTGTGGGTATATGAATTTCAGTTCTTATAAATAAATCTCCTTTCTGATCACTATTTAGCTTATAAGCGCCGTAGTCCTTAACCCTTAGCACTTCTCCGTGTTGAATTCCTTTTGGTATTTCTACTGCTATTGGTCCATAGGGGGTGGAAAGTTCTATCTTCCCTCCAAGTACAGCAAGTGCGGGGTGAATTTTGGCAGTGGTATACAGATGCTCTTTGCGTCTGGTAAATCCTTTGGGCTCTTTTACGTTGAGAACTACGTATAAATCACCATAGTCACCTCCGTTTTCTCCGGCGTGCCCTCCTTTTGGAAAGTGAAGAATCAATCCGTCATAGCTACCCTTAGGGATCTTGATCGTAATCTCTGTCTTTTCTAGCACCCTGCCTGTGCCGTTACACACGCTACAGGTTTTCTCTGGGATCTGTCCTGTACCGTAACATTTAGGGCAGGTTTGGGTAAAAACAATCTGGCCTAGGAAGCTGTGCTGTAGTTTATTGATTTGACCAGTACCTTTGCATACTGGACAGGTGATGAATTTTCCGGTTTCGCTTCCTGTGCCGTGGCATTTTTGACAGATTATGTATCGTTGGTATGAAATTTTGCGTTTTGTCCCTTCGTTTGCCTCTTTAAAATCTAATGTGATTCTAAGCCTAATATCATCCCCTTTAGTCACTCGTCGTCTTTTGCGCCTTGCTCCAAAATTTTCTCCAAAGAATGATTCGAATATATCGGAGAATAGGTCTCCCATGTCAAAGATCGTTTCAAAGTTGCCAAAGTCTTGACCAGTGTAAAAACCTTCCACCCCTGCATGACCGTACTGGTCATATGCTCTACGCTTTTGAGGGTCTGATAAAACTTCGTAGGCTTCTTGTATCTCTTTGAATTTTTGCTCGGCGTCTTTTGCCTTGTTCTTATCTGGATGGTATTTTGCCACTAGCTTTCTGTAAGCTTTTTTTATCTGTTCAGGCGTTGCATCCCTTGGTACCCCTAGAATTTCATAGTAGTCTTTCTTGTGGTTCATGTGATTATTTTAGCATGCTGGACAATGGGGGCAGCAGCATACCCACAAGTAGATTTAGATTGATCTTTGCCTGGTATCGGGGATTGTCCTCCTGCAGGTTGGTTTAAGCCAGCTAGCGGAGGATACCCGGAGGCATTATATGAAATTTTGAGTAAGTAGTAAGTCTTTAACGTTGATTACCAAAAGCCAATCTGGCAGGTTAAGGGGTTTATAAAGCGGTTCCCATACAAATAAAATGGCCTGGGTTTTGCGTTGTTTTGATTTGTTGTGCGGAGAAACTATACTCGCCTGAATTCCTAACTCAAAAAGCTCAGAAGGTATAGACACTCTCAGCTTCTGTTGTGAAAAATAGCTTATGCTTTTTTGTAGAGCTTTGATTTCTCTCTTTATCGTATCCGGGTTGTGGGGATCCAATGAGTAAGTTACTCCAATCGGTGTGACGACTGGGTGAGCAAGTGAGCTAGATTTTAGCGTGAGGTCATTGTCTATTTTACTTGAGCTATCATATGAGAAATACACCTGGAAAGTCTGAGTGAGATTAGAGATTCTGTCCAGAAAGTTAAATACAAGATTCTCTAGAAGTTTTGGTTTAATTGACGGGGCTTCTAGTGCAGCAGCTGTGATAAAACTGTTATCAATGGCGAAGAATTTTTTTAGTTTTCCGAATATAATGTGCTTCGTAGATGTGGTTATAAAATTGGTGATTTCGTTTACTAAAAATGCGTTGTTAAGGTACTGTGTGTATTTTTTAAGGGTTTGACGTGTGGTTTCAAAACCCGAGTTTTTAAGAGTTGTGACGATTTTGGAGAAGTTTACGATATTGCCAACATTGTTGAGTATGTAAGTAAGCGTTTTTGCGAGAATAATAGGGTCGGCAACGTTATAGCGGATGGTTATGTCATCATAAAGGATCTTTTCTAGTAGGTTCTTAATATACAGGTACCGGACGCTTACTTCAGGCTGGAGCCAAATCTCGGGTAAACCACCCCACGTTAAATACTCATTCAAGTATTTAGAGACATTCTGTGGGCGTATAAGCTCCACTATTTCTTTAAAGGTAAAAGGATAGACCTTAAGTGGGATCACTCGTCCAGCAAGCACAGAAGCGTATTCTGAGGATAATAGTTTGCTGTTAGATCCAGTAACAAAGATTTGGTGTTGTTCTTTGCGAGTGTCGTAAAGATATCTTACGAATTTTTCCCATTTGTCTACGTTCTGGACTTCGTCTAGGAAGAGATATACTTTCCGTTTTAGATTGGCCCCGGTTAGAAATGTCTCGTACATATTTTGGAGCTGTTCGCTTGTTAAGTAGTTAGAAAGTCTGGGGTCTTCGAAGTTAAGAAACAGGATATTATGTTCGGGCACTTTTTTCCCATGAACTAAGTATTGATACAGGAGTTTAAGTAAGAAAGTTTTCCCTACTCTACGGAAGCCGGTTATGACCTTTATTAAGTCGGAGCTCGTAAGTTTCTTAAGTTGTACCAAATATGGACCCCGTAAAGCATATTTAGCGGGTAGTCTGGCGTTGTCTTGTGTAATTGTATGTAGTTGTTTTAGGGTAAGCATTTAGGATTATAACACATTGTTAAGTCAACTTAACAATATGTGTCACATATTGTTAAACGTATTTAACAATAAGTTATATAGAGATGGGTAAGATGGAAGATAACGTGCGTTTGCACGTTTATGAGGCGCATGGACATAGGTAGCCTGCCAGCAGGGTGGGTAAAAACCGCAAGAGGGATAGTATCTATGGGGCGAGGGGCAAAAATCGACTCTTTTCGATTTTTGCCCCTCGCCCCCTGAGCCCCTTTAAATATAGGACATTTTCCCATATAATGTTATATGCTTCCGAATGTGCCTTATGATCCTCTTGAGCCCAAGAAAACAGATGTCAGTTTGTCACAGCTTAAGAGGAGTGTTTCAAGTCTGTTTATTATCCTAGGATTTTTGTTTATAGGACTGCAGCTGGTTCCGTTGGGAGTCTCGTATTTTAAAGGTCAAAGCATAGAAAAAGTAGAGGCAAAAGCAAGCGTTGTTCCTGTAACCCGTTCTTTTCTTAAATCGTTACTGTCGGATCAGTATTATGACCCTGGCGGCCAGTTTTTTGATGAATTGGTTAAAAACAATGTTGTGGTTCCTAAGGTTAAGATAGATTATAACTATTCAAAGCCAATGAGGATAACTATCCCAGGCACCCCTATTAAAAATATCCTGGTTACTCCGAATGTTCCTAGCTCTCCAAAGAGGGTTTATGAGAAAGCTTTGGCAAAGGGGGTTGCTCATCTTAAGTATACTCCTTTGCCCGGTGACGGCGGTGTTTCTATTATTTACGGCCATAGCGGGATTCCAAGCCTGTTGTCTAGAAAGATTAAACCTAAGCTTATATTTACTAAGTTAGAAGATGTTAAGCTAGGAGACACAGTGATTATCACGCGGGATTCTAAGAAGCTTTATTATCGCGTGGTGTCGCGCAAGATTATCTCACCGCTTGAGCTTAGTGTACTTCATAGTTTGTCTGTGCCTCCTGAGAAGCTTGTACTTATTACCTGTTGGCCTTCTGGGATAGGTACCAAAAGATTGGTTATAATAGCAGAGAAGAATGGATAGCGAAAAGATAAAAAAACTAGCGCTTGTGTTAGGCGCAGTCGCAGTCTTTATGACCATTTTATTGGTAATATTGCCCCTTTTCTTGCGGAAAAGAACGCATGGGCCGGTTACCCTGGTTTATTGGGGTCTATGGGAGCCTGCTGAGGTGATGGAGCCTCTTATTAAGGAATACGAAGCGTCGCATCCAGGGATAAAGATAAACTATGTTCAGAAAAGATTTGGGAATAAAGATTCACTCTCTTATGTAGGTACCTACCAAGACGAGGTGGCAGACAGGCTTGTCAAAACAGGTGGAGTTGATATTGTCAGAATCCACTACTCTTGGGTGGCTAAGTATATTAAATATCTGGCTCCTGCACCTTCAAAGCTACTTAATGCAAGTTATATGCAGGAGAAGTTTTACCCTGCATGTTATCAGGCTGTTGTGGCCTCTGATGGAAATGTTTATGCTATGCCTCTTTACATCGATGGTTTAGTGCTTTTTTACAATAAGCAACTTTTAAACAAGGCTGGATACAATTCTCCTCCTGAAACCTGGGAGGACCTTTTAGGCTATGCTAAGACCTTAACCAAAAAAGATTCTAATGGCAATATCGTCCAGGCTGGTATTGCCATGGGCACTGCGAGCAATGTTTTACACGCTCCAGAGATTATTCTGCTTATGCTTAGTCAATCTGGGGTAAATATAGTGGATCTTAATACGCGGAGTTTTAATCTAACAGGAGAAGATGCTGTTTCAGCCCTTGATTTTTATCTAAATTTTGCGCGCGAGGGTGTTTGGGACTATAGACTTCCTTCCGATCTTAACATGTTTGCTCAAGGTAAGCTTGCTATGATGATAGCGCCTTCTTGGAGGGCACATGATATAGGGGCTATGAACTCTAAGCTAGAGTACGGGATAGCTCCTGTGCCTGTGCTTGCTGGGATTGACCCTTCTGTGCCTAAATATGTGGCGAATTTTTGGGTTGAAGCCGTCCCTAGAAACAGTAAGCATAAAAAAGAGGCGTGGGAATTTTTGTATTGGCTGTCACAACCCGAACAATTACGAAAACTCTATGATTTAGAATCTAAACTCAGGGCGTTTGGTGAGCCCTACTCCCTAAAGAGTATGGCGAGCGAACTAAAAGGAGCGCCTTATGTTTCTGCTGTAATTGAGATGGCTCCTTACATGAAGAGTTGGCCAGTGGTAGATTACGGAGTCTGGGAGGAGCAGTTTAAAACCCAGATAGCTTCGCTTGAGGGAAGCAAGTTAAACGCTGCCACAATTTTAAATAATGTTAATGCTAACCTTAATAAGCTGATCTTTAATAAGTGATGTTGAATGCGTATAAAAAACGGGTAAGAATCGTGTTGTTTGCAAGTTTGATGGCTGTGATTTTGGTAGCTTTTACCTTTGTGAAGTGGCTAAATCCATTTAATAAGGCCGCAAGTATCCCTGTGGTGCCTGCTCAGGATAGGATCTCTGTACGGATGCATACTGTAGGTCCCGATAAGGTGGGGAGAAAATTTAGGGTGGTCTTTTCCATCGAACCCAAGAAATTACCGCTTTCAAATTTTGTGGTGCGACTAGACTTAGATCCCAAGTATGTTGAGATTACAGGGATTGATTACTCTCCGAGTGATGATATAGATGTTCTGCAGTCTAATTCTTATACTCGTTTCTATATTGTCATGCCCGCAAGAGGCATAAACAGGCTTAAATTTTATGATAAGAAAAACATCGCTAACTTCCCTACCGGCGCTGTGTCGAGTTTTAAGCTTAGCATTATAGGGCATCTTAAAAAGCCTATTACTTCAACTTATAGACCTTTACGAATCTCGTATCTTGCAGGGATTAATACTGGTGCCCAAGTTTATTATGCAGAGGGCATAGCTTATCCTGAGTTTAAGCTAAAGACGTATGAGAAGAACAATCCCCCGGAGATCTTAAGCAAGCCACAAACTTTTGCAAAGCGATCAGAGCCTTATGAGTATGTGATTGAAGCTTACGATAAAGACAATGATCCATTAACGTATTCGCTTAGCTGTCCTGACTTTGTGTATTGTCCGTATGAGGGGTTTGACCAGGCTGCTGCAAAGATGCAGATAGTTAACAATAAGTTAGTGTGGAAGAATCCAGATACAACTACTCCGGTAAGGATATTCGTAAGTGATGGAAAAAGCGTGGCGATTCAAAGTTTTACAATAAAGGTTGTGGATAATTGGGTTTATGACTGCAAGTTTACTGTGCTTAACCCAAACCATAAGCTAGTGGAGGGAGAAAACACCTTCTTGGTTGAAGCATCCGCTACAGAACCTATTGAGCGCGTGGAGCTAGTAGCTTCTGAAAAGTCTGGAGCAAAGGTTACTTCTGAGCTTGGCGCAAACGGCCAAAACCAGATAGTTGATCTACTTAAACTTAATCTAGAGCCTGGGGAATACAAGCTGTATCTTAATGTGTATTCTAAAGACGGCAAGGTCTATACTTGCGGCAAGGCGCAAAGCGATTCAAGCAAAGGGAAATTACGTCAACACCTGTTTCCCTCTGTTTATGCCTTCGGATCAAAAGAGTATGCTCAGGTAAAGCAGAATCTTGCCCCAAAGTTTGTTTCGCATCCAAAGGTTTTAAGTATGAAGCCAGGGCCTTATAGCTATAAACTAGTGGTTTTTGATCCTGATAGTGATAGGCTTATTTATCGTGTAGTATCTAAGCCAGAATGGGCGGTGGTAAAAGAGTTAGTAAATGGTGGAGGTCAGCTTGAGTTAAGCATCTCTGGGGTGGCTAAAAAGCCGGGACTTTACGTTTTTGCTGTGTCTGTCTCCGATGGCATAGTTTGGAGGACGCAGACCTGGATTCTTAATGTTTCGCCTCAGGCTGGAACTTTGCCTAAGTTTGATATACTTGAGCCAAAGCCGGGTGATTTTGTAGTAAAGGGGAAGCCTATTAAGGTCAAATGGACTGATCCGGGTTCCGTCACAGGGTATGATCTGTATGTCTCAACCCAGTACAGTCTTGAACCTAGAAAGTTTATTGCTCATATTTCACCTGGGAGCACTCAATATACCCTTGATACCCGAAATTTAGCAAAGTCGGCGTATTGGATTATTTTGATAGCCAAGAGGGGCCAGGCTCAATTTGTAAATCACGTGGGGCCAGTATATGTTGGATCTGTGCCTTCAAAGATTAATCCTGATCCCTTTATAAAGCCTATTTTGATTACTCCAGAGAACGGTGGGCAGGTGAGCTTTTTAGGTTTTGAATTTATCCTTAAGCTACAGGCAAGTTCAAAGGGGTATTTAAAAGCTGAGGATATTTCTCTTAAGCTAGACGATAAACCTGTCGATAGGTCAGATCTGGTAATTAAGCCTAGCTATGGCCACGAGGTGGTGGTAAGGTATAAGCCCAAGGAGCTTTTGGATCCCGGGAGCCATACTATTTTAGTTACTGCGGTTGATTCTAACAAGAAGACTTTAAGGTTACCCGTGACTTTCACAGTTGTTCAACCTAAAGAGGTAAAGGTTGTGGATGATTCTGACCTGGTTGAGATCTTTGGCATTACTTTAAGTAAAGATCAGCTAAAGTGGGTTTATATTTCGCTTGGAGGGCTAGCTCTTGCTATTGTTTTGCCTGTTGCTCTATATTTAGCAGGAAAAGGTAGAGAGCAGGAGCCTGTTGAATCTGTAGATATTCCAGTATGAATCTCTTAGGAGTTGATTATGGAACCAATTATATTGGTCTTGCGCTGTATACTGATTCTATTGATACGATCATGCCGCTTAAGACGATTAAAGCTGGCAAGGATACAGCTTATGAGGTTTTGGAGCTTGCGAAAAAGTATCGAGCTGGCGCAGTAGTTATAGGTAAAACAGAGGCAAAGGGATTTGAAGATTTTGTGTCACAATTAAAACGCGGGGGGGTAAGGGTCGTGGTGGTCTCCGAGGAGTACACGACAGTTGCAGTGGTGGATCAGAAGAGGGCTCAGGAGGCTACCACTGCCCGTCAGATTAAGAGGTTGAAATCAGGTGGTATAATAGATACTTTAAGTGCGGTTAAGATCTTAGAGAAGGCTCTTGATGAAGGGGTTGTTTAAGGCATTGATCTTACTTGTAATCCTAGTGTTTTTGGGGGGATTAATATATTCTCGTATACCGCGGCGGGTTTATATCTGTTATATTGATAAAACCTATGCTAATACTAAGCTTGAGATGCTTGAGAAATATGAAAAGTTACAGATTCCTAGCAAAGCAAACTGGGCTAGCGTTGCTGATGAGCTTATTCGTCGCAAGCTTGTTGAGCCAAAGGCAAAGGATTATATTCTCTGCTATGTTAAGAAAGAGGGCCTGGAGTCTAAATTGAAAAGCGGAATCTTTTATGTGGATCAGGGGGCAACTCTTGCAGAGGCCTTAAAACAGTTTACAGTTGCAGAGTATCCGTATGTGAAGGTGACCATTCCTGAAGGTTATAGGGCTTCGCAGATTAAAGAGCTACTCGCTTCTGCATTTGCGGCTGATAAATATTCCCGGTTTGAAGAAAAAAGATTTGATTATCTATTTGCCCATCCCAAAGTCCTTGCAAAAGAGTTCGAGTTCGTTTCAAACTCCCCTACTCTAGAAGGTTTCTTGTTTCCTGCCACATATGAATTTGAAAAAGATGCGACCACTGAGGAGGTTGTAAAGAGCATGCTTAAGACTTTTAAAACCAAGGCGTTGCCCATGTTGGCTGACTCAAAGAAAAAGATAGGGCTTACGCCGTATCAAGCTTTGATTTTAGCTTCTATTATTGAAAAAGAAGCCACAGGAGATCTCACTGAAAAAAGAATGATCGCAGATATCTTGCTTAGGCGTCTTAAAAACGGCTGGAAGCTTCAAGCTGATGCTGTGCTTCTGTATGTTAAGGATCCTGAGGTGAGAGAGCTAACAATTAAAGATTTAAAGGAGGATAATCCTTACAATGTCTATACCAGATTTGGCTTGCCTCCCACACCAATTTGTAATCCTGGCGTATCAAGTATTATGGCCGCTGTAAATCCTGCTGCTAATAAGTATTGGTTTTATATGCATGGGAAGGATGGTAAGGTCCACTATGCTGTAACCTATGCACAGCATTTAGATAATGTGAGAAAATATGGGAGATGAAAAAGCAAAGAATCAATCTTGACGATCTGATCAATGGTATTGGCGAAGGGGGCGATAGGTCAGATAAGAATTCGCCGCCTAAAGCGGAAGGTAACGCAAGGTCAGGCTCAGGTCAGAATAATAGGCTTAAGTTTCAGCTAAATGGCAACTATGTCTCTAGACAACATCAAGTTAGACCGCCAGCGGAAGAGGCGCCTAAGCAGCAGGAGGAACCAAAAGACAAAGGAGTTAAAGAATTTGGTTGGTTTCTAAAGCTGATCTTCTCTGTTTTCGCTGTAGGACTTTTGCTTGCTATTCCACTGGGTTTGATTAAGGTTGGGGCTTTGGCTACTCGATTTTTTGAGGCTTTTAATATTAAGATTACTCCTCATTCTGTGGGAGTATTAGTAAGCGCTGAGGCTAGACTAAAAACTGATGGCCATGGGAGAACAAACGTATTACTGGTCGGCATAGATTCCAGAGGCAAGATAGGGCAAGGTCTAAAAAATACAGACACGATAATATTAGCTTCCTATGACCATAAAACACATAGGTTGTTTTTAATCTCATTCCCTCGGGATTTATGGGTTAAGTTTCCAGGCACCTACTATCATAACAAAATAAATGCTGTTTACGCCTATGGGGAGAGATTAAAGCCAGGTCATGGGCTTGAATACCTTAAGGGGCTCATTGAGCAGTTAAGCGGGCTTAAGATTCAATACTATGCAATGATTAATTTTAAAGGTTTTAAGACAATTATAGATAGGCTTGGAGGCATAGATGTATATGTAGAAAGAAGCTTTGTTGATTACATGTACCCCAAAGGGCTTGGATATATGACGGTGCGCTTTAGTAAAGGTTGGAATCATTTCAACGGTGAGCGGGCTTTACAGTATGCTAGATCACGTAAGGCTGCAGGGCCTGAAGGGTCTGATTTTGCTAGAGCTAGAAGGCAGCAGAAGGTGATCCAGGCTGTAATAGATAAATTTAAGAAAACAGGTATTCAAGATCCTAAGAAGGTGTATGAGATTTTAAAGGTGGTAAAGGATAACATCATTTTATCTCAAGTTACTCCGCTTGATATAAAGGCGGGCCTTTCTATCCTAAAGAAGGGGAAGCCTAAGATGTATTCTTTGGTGTTAGAACCCAAGGTAGCAAATTATAGCTTAATAGGTAGGGGGCAGAGCCATTTGTATATATTGGTACCCAAAGCAGGCACGGATAACTGGTCGCAGGTTCACAGGTTCTTACAAGATTGGCTTAATATGCCTGAGCTTATTAATACAAATCCCAGCATCCCTATATACAACGGGTATGATCCGGTTTATTACGCTGATTATGCGAAGATCAGATCAAGATTTTTCTATCTAAGATTTTACCCTGGCGGAACTGTTGGGAAGCGTACAGGGAAATATGTATTCGGAGTAAAGTTTAAATCTGAGGCAGATTTAGAGTACTTTGCTAAAGCGAGCAAGATATTAAAGTATAAGAAGCTTGAAAAGGTCGATTCTAAGTTTTCTAATAAAGAGGTAGTAATAGTTTTAGGAAGATGATTCACTGCGTAGTTGGGAAAAATCCTGAAGCAGTAAGTTTTTATGTTGAGGAGCTGATTAGGGGCCAATTCGCTGATGCGCAAGTTATCAGGTTTGATGAAGACACCCAGCTTGATAGAATCGCCACTGATCTTGTTGCCCCTTCGCTTTTTGGAGATAGGAAGGTGTTAGTAGTTGAACTATCTAAGTTAAGTAAACAACAGTTTGATCTGTTAAAAAATCTTGCTAATGAAGTTGACATAATCATTCAGGCCGGTGCTCGGGATTGTAGAAAACAGTTTGAAGGGGCCAATTTTCAGCTCCACAAGGCAGATCTTAGCTTTTCACAGATAATAAGGACATTAAAGCAGGAATTGCCAGGGCTTAGTGAGGATACGTATCGTACTCTGGTAGACCTTGCCAGGGTTGAGGTTGAAGATAAGCTCGTGTATTCGCCCTATAGGCTAAGGAATATTCTTAAATGGGGTAAGCTTTTTGCTCCTCTTACTGATGAGAAAGTTAAAAAATACATCGTTGCAAATTTAGATTACGCACGTTCAAAATGGG
>WFZK01000012.1 GCA_015489595.1 Candidatus Dojkabacteria bacterium
TCTTTTATCTTAGTGGTACATTACATCCTGCCAAGATGCACCTTAATTCTTTTTATCTTTCTTCTTTATTAATAATGCTAGGGATAACCCCCTTGCTGGTAGAACCTATCCTTAAGTTTTTTCTATTAAAAAGTAATCTTATTAACAAAACTCTTCTACTTACAGTTCTTTTTGCCTTAATATTTCTTATTGCTCACCTTTTCTTTGCTGGAATTGTCTTTTATCCTACGATAGTGTACGGATATAAGGTCAGCGCTTATGTGAATATAATGCTTATTTCTTTTATCCTTGCCTTCTCTTATTATCTAATTTCATTTTTAGCTGAAAAATGAACATAAAGATCTTAGAAATTATAGTAAGCGTTCTAGGTACAGTATCAATACTTTTGCAGAATCGAAGTGAAACCGGGAGCTCGTTTTTTGCCTCTGGAGGAGACACATTTAAGCTAAGAAAGGGGATAGACAAGATTCTCTTCTTCTCTACCATCTTTTTTATGGTTTTACTAGTTATATTAATCTTTATTGACATCCGAACCTGATGCGAGAAGCACTTATTAACTACCCTGATCTGGTAATAGGACTAATTAAAAAATACCCTATTTTTGCCAGGGCTATTCTTAGCGCGATTCTGGTTTACCTCCTTGCCGCGATATCATCTTCTCAAATCTACTCCTCTGAACTTAAACAGACATTCAGAGAGATAAAACTGGGTATTGTAGGGAATGTGGTTTACCTTAATCCAGTAATCCAAACTGGCGACGAGAACGAAAAGAACTTAAATGCCCTTTTATACAAAAACCTTGTGAATATAAAAACCAACGGCGATATCATACCAGGGATAGCTAAAACATGGACCATTTCTGCTGATGGGAAACAATACACCTTGTATCTTGATCCTGGCTTAAAGTGGCATGATAGGACCCCTGTGACAGCAGACGATGTAGCTGAAACCTTCAACAAGATAAAGCAAAGTCACGCCAGCACAGCTATCGCAAAAGCTCTGAAAGATATAAATTTTTATGCCGTGGATTCTCACACTATAAGATTTGAACTCTCTCAACCTAACGCAGTGTTCCTTGAACTTCTAAACAGGCCAATTGCTCCAGCCAAATACATTAAAGATTACACATACGCATATCTTTTTCAAAACCCAGAGGCATACGAACCTGTAGGGAATTCAGTCTACAAACTAGAAAAGTATAGTCCAGAGACGATCAATTTCGTTCCCCTTAACTCTACTGCTCCACCGGTTGAAGTACTTACGTTTAACTCTGAATATCTCCGTAAGATGGCCCTCCTGAGAGGAGACATCAATGCCTATGTGTTTTCAAATCCAACTGAGTTTAACCAACTTAAGAAACACTCCCACCTTAAACTCCGTATCTTTAAACAGGCCTTCTACACCAGAGTTATTTATTTCAATCTCAAAAATCAAAAGTCACTCGTTACAGACTTAAACTTTAGAAACGCAGTCCTGTATGCAATAAATCGCAAAAACCTTATTACGGACTATCCAGGCGCAGAACCAGCATATGGTCCCTATCCTGAAATCTCCTGGGCATATGATCCCTTTGTGCTTAATTACAAATATAATTTACCCCTAGCCAGGGAATTCGCAGAAAAGCTCAAGAATTCAAAAACTGTAACTCTAACATTTGCGGACAACCCCACTAATCGAGCGACTGCAGAGAAGGTCAAGAACCAGCTCGCAAAGGTCGGCATTAAATTAAAACTGCGTTCAGAGAGTACTTTTAGGATCCTTCAAGAGATCCTCCCTGCTCGAGATTTTGAAATGCTACTTTTCGGAATCCAGACTACCATTGACCCTGATCAATATGAATTATGGCACTCCTCTAACATAGCTTTCCCAGGGCTTAATATAGCTGGCCTTAGCTCAAAAAGAATAGACTTCTTCCTAGAACAAGCAAGAATATCCACAGACAGACTAAAACGTAGGCAATATTATCTCAGATTCCAAAGAGAGCTTTTCAAACACATTCCTGTGGTATACCTTTATAGGCCACCGGTATATCTTGTCACCTACAAGGGCATAGAAGTCCCACAAAGGGATGGCTATATATACGACGCTTCTTCTATATACCAGAAGATCTACAAATGGAAGATTAACAGGGGCGGGGTCAAAATCGAAAAAAGGCGATTTTGACCCCGCCCCTAAAATCGCCCTCCCTCCAGCTGCTTTGAATGATCCTACGGATAGGCACCTTCCCACTACTAGGGGAAAGAAACTTACTTTAGGGCGTGGGGCAAAATGCGGTATACCACATTTTGCCCCACGCCCCCATGCCGGTGGTGGGATTCGAACCCACACATCCGTAAAGGATACTAGCTCCTGAAGCTAGCGCGTCTGCCAGTTCCGCCACACCGGCCTTAAGAATTATATCAGGTCTTGAAACTTATCCGGATCTATATTGCCGCAGCGTGGACACATTTTAATAGGCACAAACCCCTCATACACATACCCACATACCAAGCACTTCCAACGTATTATCGAAGTACCATAATCTGGATAAAACTCAAACAGCTTCTTAATTTTTTCCCTAAACAAAGGATGATTGATAAGCTGATAATACGACTGGTCCAAGGTCTGACCTGAGGTATCCAAAACGATATCGTTATATTGCTCAGGTTTGAAGATGTCTATGTTATAGATCTTCAGATACCGCTCTCTATCTAATTCATCTTTCTGTTTTAGTATCTGAGCTATCTGATCGTCGGTATAGCGCTTCGCAACTTCTTCTCCATATTTAATCTTAAACCTCTCTACCCTGTCTTTTAAACTAGCCACTATCCAGACCTTCACAATAACAGGAATATTGTTTATGGTTACTAAAGCCGCAGTAGTACGCCCTTCTGCTAATAAAGGCTCCTTGGCGTTCTTTACAAGTTCTAAAAACTTCTTATCTATCATTAAATCATACTCTTTATGCTTAGGAACGATCTTTTTCAAAAACGTAACATAGGCATCATCAAAACTGGGATCGTTTAAATCCTTTGGACAATGACCCAAATCAATGCACAATTGGCGGTACAGCTGCCCTCCGGAGAAATGTTTAAGATCTAGAGTTTGTGCAATACGTTTTGCAACTGAACTGCTCCCTGAAGAAGTAAGCCCGTCAATAATTACAACTGGCTTCAAGTTGGGATCCTTAGCCATTACTTCTATGATACACTATACAGTAAATGAGTTCAATAAAATACTACCGAAAGGGAACCTCTGTAAAAAGAAATCTTTTTTCCAGCCCCCTGGTCCTTATCCCTCTCATACTAGGTATCGTCGGTCTCGTAGAAGTTTTCTCGGCAAGTAGGTTCAGAGCTCTTGAACTTAAAGGGAACCAATACTATTTTGTAATGCTCCATGCTTTTTGGCTAACCATCTCTCTTGTCTCTTTTGTCCTCACCATTAAAATGGCTAACTTGATCAAACCTTTTATTAGGGCCTTATATCTTGCTACACTCGTAGCTTTAACCATCATGTTCCTAATGCCTGCTTATAACGGAGCCCACCGATGGATTCAAATAGGAGGCTTTACAACATTTCAACCCTCGGAATTTGCTAAAATCGCAATAATCCTGTTTACTGCGTTATTCCTCACAAATAAATACCACAAGGTTAAACCCAAGAGCTTCTCAGAGCATCTTCAGAAACAATTAGTACCTTTGGGGATATTAGTAGGGCTTCCTTTACTTCTTATACTTTTAGAACCAGATCTTAGCACAACTGCAGTGATCGCTGGAGCGATCTTTAGTATGCTGTTATTAGCAGAACAAAAATTTTGGAAACATGACCTCTTTTTAGGACTAATACTAGGAATAATGCTAGTCAGTATAGCTGTACTGCTAAAGCCCTACAGACTTAATCGAGTCCATACATTCGTTCGGCTCCTTACCAGTGGGGAAGTTCAAGATAAGTATAACACTGGCTATCAGATATATAACATACTTTTAGGGATTGGCTCTGGAGGACTCCTCGGCAAAGGTATTGGACAGTCAAGACAGAAAAAAGGCTACCTACTAGAGAATACCGCTTTCACTGATTCTATTTCCGCAGTAATCTTTGAGGAGCTAGGATTTATCTTAAGCCTAGTCTTTCTATCTTTATATCTTTTCTATATCTTAAAAGCTCTCAGGTGTGCGGTAGGACTTCAACCAAAACATTCCTATGAATCTTATGTAGTTTGGGGCGCTGCCTCTCTTATCGCCTTACAGACCATCATACATATCTTTGCGAACCTGGCCTTGATCCCTCTTACGGGCATAGCTTTACCATTTATCTCATACGGAGGTAGTTCTTTACTCTCAATGTACATACTCGCAGGCCTTATCGCTAGCTTTTGTCGCCTTTCTTCTTAAACTTCTTTAAAAACTCCTCTTTTGTTAGTACTTTTTTAGAGACCAGCAAATCAACCCCTGTCTTCTTCGATGAACTCGAACCTTTCTTTGATTTTGCTCGAGATTTCGTAGGTTTCTTTCCGCGCTTTTTCTCTGATTTTTTAGCTTTTTTGGTCTTCTTCTTGCGACCACCAGAAGAAGACAAGATTTCAACTATAGTCTTATCATCGCCTAGACCTAATAACTCCGCTAAGGTTTTCTCTTCCTGTTTCTCTCTTAAATATCGTCTTAATTTAACAACGAGATACGCAACCAGCATACTCGTAAGCCCAAGCACTCCAGCATAGAAATATTCCGCATTTTCTTTAATATAGTTGCGGATCTGTTCTGTAACGGACTTCTTCTGCCCTCCCGGAGAAGAGGGTTGGGTTCTCGTAATCGGATGCGTGGGTTTATACTCAACAACTAGCTTGACTGGTTTAGGATTAATGATCCCGTCTTTCAAAGCAAAAGCAAGGAATGTATAAGTTCCAAGCTTAGGATTAGGGACCGTATAGGTCCATTTGCCATCTATGGCAACTTTAAGAAGTTTATGTTCAAGGCCATTTATTATCAAAAGAACCTCTGACCTCGGAGTGCCTGTGCCCGAGACCACAAGAGGCTCTGGCTGATAAACTAAAGTCTTCAAACCTTTGGCAAACCTAACTCCTCTTGGGACTACCACAATATCTAAGGGGAGAACCCGTAACACTCCCTGTTTATTCGTAAACTTAAAGATAATTCTATGTTTCCCAACGGAAAGGCCAGGAAGTTTGAAGGGAGACTTTACATCCTTATAAGTTTTACCATCTACCGTAATCTCTACGGGACTTTTAGATGGGTTCTTAAATACTACTTTATAGTTAGGGTCATCTATATATTCAGGAAGCACTAATTGGAGCTCCTTTCTTACCTCAGAAGCCAATGCTGCTTTTACACTCCACTGGGGGCTTACCCACCCCATAGAAAGCCCCATCGCAAGAAGAATAGTAATTATAACTTTGATCGAAAATGAAACTACTGCGAACTTTGAGGAGGTTGTTCTGTGTCTAAGGTGATCCATAATGTACTTTATATCACAACTTAAGCTATTATACCATTGCGCCCTGGCAGGGCCATCTCTGGTTGGGGCTGGGGCAAAAATCGACTTTCTTCGATTTTTGCCCCAGCCTCCCACACATTGCACTAAAACCAAACAACCCTTATAATCCTTAAACACTAGGGCTCGTAGCTCAGCTGGCTAGAGCGCTCCGTTCACATCGGAGAGGTCGCAGGTTCGAGTCCTGCCGAGCCCATTGCCAAGTATGCAATACCAGGAAGCTGTAAATTCTATTGTAGAGATTATAAACAAGAGCAAGGGGCCCCTTCTATTTTTGCTTAAAGGGAAACTCGGAGCAGGCAAAACCCATCTTACACGAGACGTAGTTCTTCGCCTTATTCCGGAAGCTTTCGTAAGTAGCCCTACATTTACCCTACTTAAAGAATACGGAACCTATAAAGATAAGAGGATCATCCACATAGACTTGTACCGCTTAAAAGACTCACAAGCCCCAGAAACTACGATAGAACAGCTAGGTCTTAACGATTATCTAGACTCCTCTATTATTTTTGTGGAATGGCCAGATCCCCTAATCGAAAAACTCTCTGAACTTGCCAAACTAACATCGGTCTACATCATTGAGATCACGCATAAAGGCAAAAATCGGAGAGTATATAACATATACAAGTACTGAGAAGATGCTCTTTCAAACCGCAATTGAACCCCACTTTGTTTTTCTGAATTCCAAATTGCACTTTACTGATGAGCTTCTTGTGACTCTTAAAAATCTCGAACTCCCCCCACACGAGGGAAAATCAGTCTACGTGAATATAGGGCCTGGAAGCTACTCCGGAATACGACAGGGGATTGCATTTGTATTAGGCCTAACTCATATTAAGAAAGAACTGAAAATAATTCCCTACACCAGTTTTGATTTTGTATTTACCCCTCTTGATCCGCAGTACACATATTTCATATACGCTTGGCCCAGGGACCCTAAGAGATTCTCCCCGGAGATAGGAATTAAAGGATATTGCCTAAGAGAAAACCAATACTCCTACTGCGACCAAACAAAACTTAAAAAAGTAAAAAAACTTGCCATCTACGTTCCGAATGGGAAAATAGCCGAATTCATTAAATCATACACTCAGCCTGACGAAGTTATGGTGGTAAAACCCGATGAGATCAGCTCGTTGGAGCATATCAATTCATTTATCAGAAGCTTTAATACCCCAAGATCCTTAGAGCCTCTTTATATAAATCCTGTAAACATCACAAAGCGAAAATGAAAAAAATTCTAATAGTATATGACCCCATAAGATTCCCACTCGGGGGCGGTGAAAGGGTGCTACTTCAGTTGACAAAATCATTAAGACCGGCAGCTGTAGTTATCCCATTTGCCCTTAATCATCCCAACATTAGGCTGTACCTGGAAAAACTACGCGGCTATACCGAGGTAAAAACGACTTTACTGCCAAATATATCTGTTTTTTATAAGCTCATGCAGTCTAGGATAGCTTCTATCTATCAAAAAATCGATACAAAAGGCTACGATATCGTTGTCCCCTACACAGCCTCGCTCGCTCATATAGTAAAGAAGCATCCCCGTCAGAAAAAAATTGTATACTTTAACACCCCCTCACGACTGCTATGGCACCTGCCATCTTCTAAAAGCTGGCTACACATGCTTATACCCTCCCTAATTAAAGAATACTCAAGCGAAAACCTAAGAGCGCTTGATGTTAAAGGAATCGCAGAGTCTGATCAGATATACACGATCTCTTATAACGTTAGAATGCGGGTACTCACTTTCTACAACCGTAAAGCCCAGGTGGTATATCCACCAGTAGGCAAAATACATATCGAAGAAAATGAAGAGAAGACAGATCAGATCCTAAAAAACTTCGGGCTAAAAAGATATAGGTACTTTGTACACATTTCCAGACTCGAAGGGTATAAAAACATCCAACTGCTTCTCACGACGTACAGAGAATATAGCCCTAAGTTTAAAACCCTTATTATCGGCGGAGGACAAAAATTAAAAGGCCTCCCTCAAAACTTAGTTTACACCGGATACCTCGACGAAAAAACAAAAAATACCCTTCTCGCATACGCTGCTGCAAGTCTCTCGCTCAACGACGAAGATCTTGGTCTAAATAAAGTAGAGAGCATCATACTACAAACTCCTGTGATAGCGTGCAAGAGCATCAGCGCTTATGAAATCTTAAAAGATAAAGGAGGACATATGCTCCCCTCTTGCAGCCAATATGCCTTATATCGTGCAATGGGAAAATACTATAAGAGCCCAACAAGGGTTCCCCCAAGTTATGCCAAAAAACTTCAAAAGACCTTTTCGTTTTCGCGCTTTAAAAAAGACGTATCGCGATGGCTAAAATAGAGAAATTCAAGGGATTAATACTTAAAAAGCAGGCATACTTAAATGATTTAGTCTTAGACATTTTAACTCCGTATGGAATCTTAAAAATAATCGCGAAGAACGCTGCCAAACCAGGAAGCCGACGAGGAGCTGAGCTTAGCCCCGGACAAATAATCAGAGGCACATACTACTCTAAATACCATAATTATCTCTCAGAATTTGAAATCTTAGAAAACCTTATCTCGTTATTTCAATCACACAAAACCCTCCAGCTTTTTACCTTAACTCTCCAAATACTAAGCAAATACTTACCACTAAGCACGACAGTTAACTACAACACAATTGTTAGAACCCTTAAGAATGTACTCCCATCAAACGACCTTAATAAGTCCTTTGCTGGAGTTTTAATTATTCTATCCCTACTTGAAATTATTGATTCTGCATATCCGCGGTGTAGCATATGCGGTACTTCCGTAGTTTATGAAGGATTCCTAGTTAATAACCATTTTGTGTGCAAAAAACACACCTCCGGGAATAAAAGCCTGAAATTTAGCCTAGCCACTCACCCTGCTCGAATAAAATTTCTAAAGGACCTTATCTCTTTTTAGTCGTCGACGGCAAGAAGTTATAGGCATAACCTGCAATAAGGGAGGCATTATCGCCGCAATACCTAAGATGTGGAGCATAAATTACAACATTAAGATCCTTTAACTGGTTATACAGAATATCTAACAACCTTTGATTGGCTGCAACACCACCTCCGAGCACGATGTTTTTTATGCCTGTATCTTGCACAGCTTTTCTAACCTTATAAGCTATACTCATAAACAGCGACCGCTGAAAACCTGCCGCTATATCCTGTTTAAAATATTTATGCATATATTCCGGAATTTTCTTTATATTATCTTCATAAAAATACCTCACCGCAGTCTTAAGGCCTGAAAAACTCAAATTGTAACCATCGGAATCTTTCATAGGAACAGGAAACTCATACGCATATTCATCTCCATACTTTGCATATTCCTCAATTATTGGACCTCCTGGATAACCAAGACCCAGCAAAGCTGCCACCTTATCAAAACTTTCCCCGGCGGCATCATCTAGTGTCTGCCCTAATATCTTGTAATCCCGAGGAGAGTCAAACTTAGCTATTACCGAATGGCCTCCGGA
>WFZK01000013.1 GCA_015489595.1 Candidatus Dojkabacteria bacterium
ATAAGCTACACAATTTTTTTAAGCTAGTAAAAAATTACAGCGATGAAGACCCGAAGAGAGTATTTGACTATGTTTACGCATTAGACAGCGTTGAATTAAATGGGTACATAGCTATGTCTAGGACGCGAAAATTTAGTAGATTTGATGTTTCGCCTGCAAGGTTAAAAGGGAGGCAGTTTTTAAGGATAAAAGATGCGAGGAGTACAATTTATCCACTAGGCAAAGAGAGCAAGGGTAGATACCCCATTGGGTATACGGTTATAGCGATTCATACGGGAAGAACGCATCAAATAAGAGCCCAGTTTAAATACATGGGAATTCCTGTAGTGGGGGATAGCTTGTATGGGAAAAAGGATATTAAGGGTAGCAGGTTAGAGTTATTAGCCTTTGGGTTATCATTTTATGATTTGAGTAATAAAAGAAAGTACTTTGTATTACCTTTGAGGTTTTGGGATAACGTGAAACCCACGGTGGAACATATCGATTAGCGTGCGGCTTTCCTCGCGAACTATAGGACTTGGTGGTGAACCAAGACGATAGTTTAACGCGGATAGTTTTTATAGGACTATGTTCAAAAAGATTCACGCTAACCAATGCCCTATTCTTCTGTGGAGATAATACATCTTGTCTACGTTCAATGTGACATTTTGAATCCCCGTCAGCTGCTTGTTGTTTCTGCAAGAGCCTGCGGCTATACATTTTGTAAACGCATGATACATCCGTTGTGATTTATAGCAAGCAATAGGCGAATTTATCATCTAACTGAGAGGCGGAATAACATAAGCGTAACAGACAGAGGGGTTTTACCGCTTAATGCATGTTGCATGTCTTTAGATATAAAATTTTGTTATAGGACTTAGCGTTGACTAGATTTTTTTCTTGGCAGAAGATCATCATGAGCCGGATGCTTCAAAACAGCCAAAGAAATAGCAAATTTATGGGGCTCACGCAAAAATCGTTCTTTCCGATTTTTGCGTGAGCCCCTAAAGGCCAAGCTTTAGTTGGCTGTCTCTGCTATAATCTAAAGTGATCGGATATTTAGAGGGAAAAGTCTTAGGATACGTGTTAAAAAAGCCTTTAAAAGTTGTGGCAGTGGTGCTTCCTAAGCAGGGTGGAGTAGGGTACAACGTGGTTTTTAGTCCGTTTTTTGCCCGAAGGCTGGGTAGACCTCCGGTTGATGTAAAGCTTTGGATTTATCATTATTTTGCCCAGAATGAGCAGGTTTTGCTAGGTCTTGAGTCTTTAGAGAAATTGCAGATATTTTACGAGATTGTAGGAATAGCCGGTGTTGGCCCTCAGATAGCCCTTAATATGGTAGATTACTTTGATTCTGTTGATAGCCTAAAACAGGCTGTAGAGCAGAGAGATGTATCAGCTGTAGCAGAGATCCCAGGAATAGGTAAGAAAAGGGCTGCTAGGATTATTGTGGCTTTAAGTGGTAAGTTGGTTTCCGAAGAGCATGATCTTAAGCAAGAGACTGAGTATAATCTATTAAAGCAAGCTTTAAGGAAACTAGGTTTTTCAGCTACAGAAGCAGACTCTATGATTAAGCTTAAGGCCTCAGAGATAAAAAAGGCTATTTCTGAGGGAAAACCAATTGATGAGCTTATAAAGTTAGTGCTTGCTGCCAAATGATAAAGCGTAATAAACAGGTAGGGCAATTTAGAATAGCCGACGATGTAACTGGAGCAAACGATATTTACTCTAATTTAAGGCCCCGTTTTTTGCATGAGCTTATAGGTCGTGAGAAAGAGAAAAGGATCTTTTCGATGATGGTGGAATCGGTTAAAATGCGGCGAAAAGATGGGGAGAAAGAGGCAGTTCTTGACCATATTTTACTTTACGGCCCTCCTGGTCTAGGCAAAACTACGCTGGCTTATGTTTTGGCAAATGAGCTTGGAGTAAATATCAAGATAACCTCAGGCCCGGCTATTGAAAAACAGGGCGATCTGGTGGCTATTTTAACGAATCTTGAGCCAGGAGATATACTTTTTGTTGACGAGATTCATAGGCTTAAAAAGAATATCGAAGAGGTCCTGTATCCTGCCATGGAAGACTTCAAAGTAGATATAGTTTTAGGCCAAGGGCCTTCAGCGCAGTCTGTAAGGCTTAACCTTCCTCCTTTTACGCTAATAGGCGCTACTACCCGTGTGGGGCTCTTATCTGCTCCCTTCAGAGACAGGTTTGGGGTGCTTCAGCATCTAGACTTTTTTTCTGTAAAAGAGCTAGCTGAGATGATAAAGCGGTTGGTGTATCTGGATAAGATCTCAATGGATGAGAGAGCCATCTTAGAGATCGCCCGCCGCTCAAGGGGTACGGCCCGTATAGCTATTAGGTTGTACAAAAGGGTGAAAGATTTCGCACGAGCTTATGGGTCCAAAGATCGCATCACGCAAAAAATGGTCCAGGAGGCCCTTGAACTTTTAGGAATAGATAAATTAGGCCTCGACGAGTTAGATAGGCGTATTCTAGAGGCAATTATTAAGCGGTTTAATGGCGGTCCTGTGGGCCTTAAAGTAATCGCTGCTACAGTGGCAGAAGAGCTTGATACCATCGAAGATGTGTATGAACCTTACCTTATCAGAGCCGGATTCTTAAAGCGGACTCCCCGGGGTAGGGTTGCAACTAAAAAAGCCTATGATCATTTAGGACTCCTAAAGCATGGATAGACTCGTGCTTTCAAAATGGCAAAAAGTCAAGTTAGAGCTTTCCCAAGTTATTGAGAATTTTACTAAGCTTATTCGTGCGCAAGAGCAGAAGCCGCGCCCTGAACCTTACAAGCGGATCAAGATAATACTCGCAGCGATTTTGGCTTGGGCTTGGGTTGTAATAATTAGGCTTAACGTAAGGCAGATGTGGCATCTTTTAGCCGCCGCTGTGATTTTTAGCTTAATATTTTATTTAGTGGTTTTATGGGTGCTTTATTTTAAGGTAAAGCGCGAAACGATGGTATCTGTCGTGGCATTGCCGAGTGTGTTTAGCTTTATTATGCA
>WFZK01000014.1 GCA_015489595.1 Candidatus Dojkabacteria bacterium
ACCTCTTTTACCTGTTTTATCCAACGATAGATAGTTGGGCGTGACATGCCCAGAATATGTTGAATCTGCGGTATCTTTATACCTTGCTCATACATTCTATATGCGTGAAGTTTTTTCAATACGTATGCATTGTTAGAGAATTTTTCGTATAATATTCTGAATTTGTATTCTTTCATGTGTGGTTCCCCTAACAATTTATCTCCTTAAATTATTGTAGCGGGAACCACACCTATTTTTTATTTTGTCTCAACTCTTTTTGGACCGGTACAAGGGAGGTCTGAGACCTGGGCAAAAATCGAGTTTTCGCTATTTTGTCCAAGCCTCGCATTAGTGGGGGGATGGAGTCGCACTTGGTGGGGCTGCGTTAACTTCGATTGCTGGTGTGTAAAATCCCAAAGTCCCACTTTTCCCATCTGCAAAGACCGCCTCTCCGCTTAAGTAGTAAACGGGAAAGATCAGGTGGTTCTTTTTATCGTCATAAAGATACAGAATCTTTATGGAGTCTATAGAAACATTAGTTATTTGAGGAATAGTCTTATAGTCCGGATTTATAGAGTCTCCGCCTTTTATCTTAACATAAGCAACTGAGGCTTTTTTGTTTTGGATAAGTTTTAGTGCTTCTGGTACATCTAAGGTGCGATATGTTCCGCATGGCGGAAGGTTATATCTTACGGGGATATGGATGATCTTTAGGGTATCTTTCAGTAGCTCGTTATGAGTAGATCTTATGAATATTCGTGTAGGTCCTTGGTGTGGGAAGTCTAGTGTAATATAGCCGTGATATATAATGTCTGTGTTTTGAGTTGCATATTGTTTAAAATCTATGGGGTGTGTGAGTTTTTTAAGCTTAAGAATCTTTTTGGGGTACGCGAAAGCTACTATACGAGGTTGGATGTCTACCTCGATAGCATGGGCTTGAATTAGAGCAGAAGTTTCATGAGCGACTGTACCTTTAAAGTAGACGGGGAATACGTGAATTTTCCCCTCTTGATACTCTTTGGTAATTATACCAAGGGAGGAGAGGAGGTTTAGTGCAAGACTTTTAGACTTAGGAATAGGAGGAAGCTCTAGATTTGGTAGTTTTGGGAGGTGTTCTGGAGTATGGTAGTATTCAAAAGACAAATCCTTTGTTCGAACTTTTAGGATTCTTCCTTTATTTTGATCTGACCATAGCATTGTTATGGGATCGGGTTTGGTGTATCCGTAAGGGTTAAACCCAAGGGTTTTTGCCAGTTGTTGGGCTTTGGACTTAGTGGCGAAAGTTTCGCTGGCTGGAGGAATCCTGTAGACGAACAGAAGCGGAGGAACATCGATATTCAGAGTTGATGGGGCAGGAACCGCAATCTCGTTAGGTAGCTTAAGGGGTATATTAGGAATTACACTAGTGTCTATGGTTCCGCAGCCTAAATCTGGGGAGAATATCTGAGTCGGAGTAGGTTTTTGAGTAAATAGGTTGGTGTATGCGAAATAGGTAATGATTATCACGAAAAGAGAGATCAGCAGAACTCTGATCGCCACCTTTGTGAGTATTACTGCATCTATAAGTTTCATTGAAGAGTGGCCTAGTACAGGTTATAATATCTACGTACTTTAGTATATCACACAGTATTGCCAGGTCGTCTAACGGTAGGACGGCGGGTTCTGGCCCCGCAAATCCTGGTTCGAATCCAGGCCTGGCAATGTGTTTGTCAAAAGGGGCCAAGATGAAATATCTGTATTCAGATCTCCATATTCACTCCAGATACGCGCGTGCGACGAGTAAACATTTAAATGTTTTAAATCTTTACAAATGGGCCAAGATTAAGGGGATTTCACTTTTAGGTACAGGAGATATCCTTCATCCCAAATGGAGGGACGAGTTTAAGAAATATACGATTGAAGATGATAATTCTGGATTTTATAAGGTAAGACCAGAATATCAAAAGGAGGTAGATCTTCAGTTGCCGAGGAGTGTTGTTGATTCTCATGTGTATTTTGTGCCCACAGTGGAGACCTCTCATATTTATAAACAGGGTGATAAGGTCCGGCGGGTACACCTGGTCTCTGTTTTTCCTACCTTCGATACCGCTGCAAAGGCTGCCGTTGTTTTAGGGAGATATTCCAGGGTTGACGCAGACGGAAGGCCTATTTTCGGGATTCATATTGATGAATTTGTAAAGATGATGCTGGAGATTTCGGAGAGGATTGTTGTCTTTCCGGCCCATGCTTGGACTCCGCATTTTGCTGTTTTTGGTTCTAAGTCTGGTTTTGACTCTCTTAGTGAGGCTTTTGGTGATATGGCAAGATATATTACGGCTTTGGAGACAGGACTCTCTTCTGATCCTGAAATGAATAGGTTGGTTTCTGCCCTAGATTCTTTGATTTTGGTCTCGAACTCTGATGCTCATTCACTAATGCGTATTGGAAGAGAAGCTAATATACACTCTAGGCTAGACACGTATGATGATTTGTTGGAGGCTTTAAGAACTGGTGATGGGCTGATCGGTACCATTGAGTATTTTCCAGAGGAAGGACGTTATCATTATGACGGCCATAGGGCATGTGGTGTGGTGTTGCACCCCAAAGAGTCGGTGAAGATTCAGGATATTTGTCCGAAGTGTGGCAAGAAACTTACACTGGGAGTACTTCATAGAGTGTATGATTTAGCCGATAGGAGTGATCCTAATCGTGGCCTGTTAGAAAGATTTAAGTCTGTCCACCTTGTTCCCCTTGATGATGTGTTGCAAAACGTCCTTAATGTTGGGAAGGGGAGTAAAAAGCTAATGAATCGTTATTTTGAAGTAATAGATGCCCTTGGTTCTGAGCTGGCTGTATTAAATGAGGTAGACATTAGTAAAATTAAGGAGTTTGACGCAAAGCTTGGTTGTGCAATAGAGAAGATGCGGCGAGGGGATCTTAAAATCAGCCCCGGTTATGACGGCCTTTATGGGGTGGTTAAAATTCCGGTGGATGACTGTACACAATTGAGTGAGCAGAATCTGAGGTTGCCATTATGAAGCTGGATATATATCAACAGCGGTTCATTGATAACGACAACTATCCTTGTGCTTTACTGGCCGGCCCGGGCAGTGGTAAAACAACTGTGATTATCGAAAAAATTAAGAAGATAAAAGAACCTGTATACTATTTAGTATACAATGTCGCTGCTAAATACGATGCAGTAGAAAGATTCAATCAAGTAGCTGCTAAGGCTACTATAGACACGTTTCACGGTTTCCTATACGGGATGCTTAGCTCTAAATATTCGGGAACTACTTTTATTATGATCGAAGAGACTGAAAGGGCAAGAGACCAGCATTGGAGGGACTGGGAACCTGAACAGTTTGATTTGCCGAGCAGCAAAATTGTAACCCTTTCATTTACAGATCTTGAAAGGTGGGTGTATACACATTTTGAACAGGCCGTTGAGGACATTCCTAAGGGGATAATTATAGTGGATGAGATGCAGGACTTAAATTATGCCCAGCTTGCCCTCCTTTATAAATTCCATAAGGCAGGTTTTAAGTTGTGTCTTGTGGGTGATCTCTTACAGTCTATCTATACCTTCAGGGGGGTGGATCCTGAACAGATAGTAGATTTTTTAGATGAGATTAAAGCAAAACAGCTTTTTCTTAAGTATAACTATCGGAGCTGTACTAATATTGTGCTTAAGCTAAATGAGATATTTGGGGAAAATTTTAAGTCTGGGCGGCATTGCGATGGAGGGATTTTAGGCTTTAGATTTAAAACCCCACGCCAGGAGGCTAGTTTCTTTGCAAAATTTATTCTCGAGAAGGTTGTGAGCACTCCTGATGTATCTTCTGAGTTCGGACCGTTAGCAGAGGAGTTCCCCTCTAAAATAAGCTTAAGTGACATTGGGATTTTGGTTAGAAGCAGGGCACAACTTAAGGTCATTAAGGAAGAGCTTGCAAAGCGGGGAGTTCCTTACTTGGTAGTAGGAGAAGTTCCTGAGAAATTGAGACAGTTGGAGGGTAAATTAAGGGAGATGGTTTTGCGGGGAGAGCAGAAGGTTGATGTAGGTGATCTGGTAGACACAAGCGAGTTCCCTTTCGATGTCCTGGCGACATTTCTAAGGGACGTTGGTGAGAAGAACACTCTTTATGTGTACAACAAAGTTGTAGAGTTTATAAAACT
>WFZK01000015.1 GCA_015489595.1 Candidatus Dojkabacteria bacterium
CAGCCTGTGCATATTAAATACACCGTGAGGTTTAGAATCAATCCTGAGAAAGTTTTGTGGGTCTACAAGAACCTAGGGCCTGAATCTGCTGTGGTGGAGAAGGTAGTTAAGACCGACTCAAGGGGTCATGTAAGAACTTTGGCCCGTGAGTTCGCAGCCCAGGATTTATATTCTGGAAACATCCGAGAGCTTGAGGATCTTGTAGCTAAAAATTTGAGTAAGCTTTTTGAGAAAAAAGGATTAATCTTAGATGAATTCGTCATTAGAGGTATTGATTTTAGTAAGGAGTACGTTAAAGCTATAGAGCAGAAGCAGATAGAAAAAGAAAGAGTTGAGACAGAGAAGTATAGGGCTCAACAGGAGCAATTCAGAAAGCAGCAAAAGATCACCAGAGCGCAGGGTGAGGCAGAGGCCCAGAAGCTGCTCCAAAAGTCTCTTACTAAGGAAGTCCTTATAAAGCAGTATCTAGAGAAGTGGGATGGTCATCTGCCAATGGTGGTTACGGGCAACAATGGACTTATTCTGGATCTGAACTCTTTAAAGGGAAGTGGTAGATAAAGGCAGGGGCAGGTAATGCGTTTTGAATTTGGCTCCCCCTGCGGAGGTGCGAGTTGTGGAGGGATGGTGTTTTGCTGGAGGAGGCTTCTTTAAGTATAATTAACCATGCGAGTAATAACGCGGTTTGCTCCAAGCCCTACAGGTTTTTTGCATATAGGAGGCTTGCGTATGGCTCTGTTTGCCTATGCCTGGGCCAAGCACAACAATGGTAAGTTTATTTTAAGACTAGAGGATACAGACAGAACAAGATTTGTCAAAACAGCAGGAGAGCAGATCCTTGAACTTTTACGGGAATTTGGGCTAAATCCAGACTATTATCCCACTTCAGATCAACTTGAAGCTATGGAAAAAGGCCAATTAGTGGGGTATGGTGCAGATTGGGCTCTTCATTTAGATGAGATTGAGAAAGTAGAAGATAATCAGTTTAGCGGGGTTTATGTTCAGACTCAGCGCCTGCCGCTTTATCAGAAATACGCTTGGCAACTTGTAAAGAATGGGTATGCATATTTTTGTTTCTGCTCTAAAGAGAGGCTAGAGCAGGTAAACAAGGAGCGGCTTGCAAAGGGGCTAAAGCCAGGCTATGATGGTTACTGCAAGCTCCATTACACTTTAGACGAGGCTTTAGAGAAGATAAAAAAAGGCGAGCCTTACGTAGTCCGTATGGATACCAGCGCTGCTGAGAGGCTTTTTGGATCTTCTAAGATTACAGTGCACGATAAGGTGTTAGGTGAGCTTAAATTTGATTTTAAAGACGTTAACGATCAGGTTTTAATTAAATCAGATGGGATTCCAACTTATCATCTGGCTGTAGTTGTAGACGATTATTTGATGGGAGTTACTCATATGATGAGAGGTTACGAGTGGATATCTTCTACTCCCAAACAGGTTTTTATCTACAAAGCCTTAGGCTGGGATATGCCTGAGTTTGTGCATCTGCCTCTTATTCTAGATCCTGGAGGTGGTAAGCTTTCAAAACGAAAAGGAAGCGTGATGGTTGCAGAATTCTTAAAAGAGGGTTATCTAAAAGATGCTCTGCTTAATTTCCTTATGCTTCTTGGTTGGTCTCCTGGGAAAGGCGATACTCGTGAGTTTTTTACATTAGATGAGTTTGTTTCACTTTTTGATATAGATAAGATCAATAAAGCCAATCCAGTTTTTGATAGGAATAAACTCTTGTGGTTTAACGGTGAATATATTCGTAAAAAGGATGTCAGAACTTTGACGGATATTTTTACAGACTGGGTTAGAAAATATTGTGATGATGTGGATTTCAAAAAGGCAGTACTTAAAGATTCGCAACTTGATAAGAAAATGGAGCTTGTTAAGCCTAGAATTAAGCTTTTAAGTCAAGCGGTTAATTTCTTAAAAATGTTCTACTTTGATCCAGAATTTATCTCTCCAAGACAGGTAAAGGGAGTCAAAAGATATGAGTGTGAAACCATAGCTCGTGCTCTGATTGATTATTTCAACTATGAAGATCTATCTAGCAACGAGGCTTGGGTAGCTTCGGTTAGAAGGTTGGCTGATGCTTACGATATAAAGCATGCAGATATGTTTATGGCGCTAAGGCTTGCGGTGGCTGGAAATCCAGTCTCTGTGCCCCTTTATGAAGCTTTTGTAATTCTGGGGAAGGATAAGGTAAGAGAGAGGATCAATCGGTATGCTGAGAGACTTAAAGAGTGTAAGTAAGGTTCTGGTTCTTTCGAGCAGATGCTGGGCTGTAAAATCTATACTCGAAGAATTGGGATTTACTCCTACATGTCTTGATGTTGATGAGTTTGCCAGAATTAAAGGTTCAGAAGATTTTCTTAGTAGCCACGGCTTTTCTTGGGGATTGGTTTTTAATTTTGGTAAAAAGATTCCTTCAGAGTGGATAAAGCTCATTCCGCTGGTAAACATCCATTATTCTCTTCTGCCTAGATACCGGGGGCCTTTGCCCGTAGTTGCCACTGTTCTTAATGGAGATTCTGAAGGAGGAATTACCTGCCATATGGTATCTGAAGAGATTGACAAAGGGAAAATTATCTGCCAGCAGAGGTATAAGCTTCCTGAGTATCTCACTACTTCTGAACTCACACAATGGTACGATGCTAAACTCAACGCTGTGATCTCTAGCTTAATAGAGAATTTAGAAAATATCTTAAAAAGGCAGGGGGTTTTTCAACGAGGAGTAGGTTCTTATGCCGGTTTTGAGTTGTTAAATTTGCCCGTCAACATTTTTACATTGACAGCCGAAGAATTTACTCGGAGAGTCTTGGCATTTAATCCTGAGCCACTGGTTAAACTTAAAGTTAAATTTAATGATACAGTTAGGGAGTTGGTTCTGTACAAGGTTCTTCCTCTTAAAGAGTTTAAAAGTCCTAATTTTGACATCCCAAGGGCTGGGCAAATCGTTTTTGTCCGTAAATTAGGGATGGTTTTAGGAACGGCCCTAGGAGGTGTAGTTGTCACAGAGGCTGCTTTAGCAGGCAAGAAAAGGCTTAAAAGACTCGATCTTCTTAGTTTAAAGGGTAAGATTACTAAAGTGCTTGCTTGACATGTCTTTAAGCTATAACTCATCAGCGCTGAGAAGGTCCGAGAACCTCGGGCTCCACCTTATAGACTTGCCATCCGAGCAAAAAAACTCCGTTCGTGAGGCTATTGTAGAAGTCTGGGAATACTATCGGATTCACAATGCAGAGCCTGATGTTAAACAATATTGCGATTTGTGTCCAGAGTCTGTCAAAAATCTGACTTTTTTGGGATTTGTCCTGTTGTACCTGAGGGATAAGACAGGCGAGGATCAGTTAAGGGGAAAATATGTTAACATTTGGGGCGAGAGGCGGTGTGAAGAGGTGCTTTTTCTGTACCCCTTGTATGCGGGTTTTAGGGACAGAGAAAGGCCGCGTCTAAATCTAGCAGAGTACGACAGAGTGAAGATAAAAATAGGTTTTATTAAAAGGGTAGAGGAGATAACCAACGTCAAAGGTGCAGTAAGTGATGATGTACGGTGGTTTGACATAGCTGTGACACAAAAGGGAGAGGTATTTTTTTATGAGGAGCTGCCGAGGTTTTATAATTTGGCGAGGCTAAGAAAGTATAAGCTGGAAGGGTTTGTGTTAGAGGTTTAGGGGGCTTGCGCCAAAATCGGAAAGAGACGATTTTGGCGCAAGCCCCCCGCTACTTTTCTCTCTGGCTGCTTTAAATGGTCCTGCGGGCTGGTAGCCCCACACCACAGCTTGAATAGTTAAACTCTAGGAGTGCTATAATATCCAAATGCGGGCGTAGCTCAGGTGGCTAGAGCGTCTGCTTCCCAAGCAGAAGGTCGCGGGTTCGAGTCCCGTCGCCCGCTTGAGATATTCTGTATGAGGGAAAATTGTCTCGCCAGTTCCCGGTAGTTGTGGTCATGTAGTGTAGGGGGAGCACTGCGGTTAGTTAACATGCTTTATGCTATCTATCAAAATATCTATACCCTTGTCTAATACTTCTCTTTCAATTGTTAAAGGAGGCATTATTTGGATGTTGCCTCCGTCTCCTAAGGTTAAATGAAGGCCTTTTTTATAGGCGGTATCGACCACTTTTCTGGCGTATTCTCTGTCGGGGTTAGTTCTTCCTTCATTTAGGAATTCGATTCCTATTTCCATCCCAATCCCGCGGATTTCCCTGATTCTGGGGTGGCTTCCGAGTTCCTTCTTTAGCGTGTTTATTAAATACTCTCCGTCCTTTTCAGCTTTTATCCACACCTTGTCTCTCTGGTGGATTTGGAGGGTCTTCAGAGCTGCAGCACATGCAACCGGTGTCCATCCGAAAGTAGAGAAGGGGTTGGTTTTATCGAGTGTCTTTTTCGCTATCTCTTCAGTAGTAATCATAGCTCCTATCGGAGCTGCCCCATTAGACATTCCTTTGGCAAGTGTCACTATATCTGGGGTTATGTTCTCAAGTTCCATCCCATATAATTTCCCGCATCTGGAGAAGCCTGTACCCACCTCGTCGAGAATAAGAAGTGTTCCGTATTTTTTAGTCAATTTCCTTACTACTCTTAGATAGCCCTCAGGAGCAGTATAAGTTGAACCCCAACCTGTGATTATTCTAGGTTCGGTGATTAGAGCAGCGACGTCTTCTTTTTCGAGAATCTTCTCCAATGTGATGGCAAAATTCCTAAGAATAGTCTCCGGATCAAGGTTGGTGCCTGAGGTCGTGGGGAACTCCATTCGTATAATACCTTCCATAAATGGGGCTATGCTTTCCATATATTCCGGGAATCCCACGGCTATAGTGGCAAAAGATTGGCCGTGATATGTATCTTTGAAGCTGATAATCTTATTCCTACCTGTATATGCTCTTGCAGTTTTTAAGGCTTCCTCATTGGCTTCTGTGCCACCTGTGGCTCTTTCTATTGCTGTCAGCCCTGGGGGGAGAGAATCGGTGAGAGCTCGAGCGTATTCCTCTTGAATTTCGCATATTGTCCACGCTGGGGCGTAGGTTGTCTTTTCTAGCTGTTTGATGATTGCTTCTGTGATTTCGGGATGGTTCCATCCGAGGTTGGTGACGTTCCATCCTGAGGTAAAGTCTATAAGCTTTTTCCCTTCAACAGTCCAAAGGTAAGCGCCGCTGGCCTTTTTGAAATTGAATCGCCAGTCTGAGAATGGATCAAAGACTATATGGTTTTTTAACATGTTTGTCTTCTGACCGATTATGGAGAGGTGTCATCTTCCTTTGATAGTTTAGCAGATGTAGGCTGGAGTCTCTACGAGTGGAATCCTTCTCTAGGTTCTTCCCCTTTCCTCATAACAAAGACTTTGCCGGTCAGGTGGTCAGCTTTCGGGGAGCAGAGGTACACGGCGAACTTAGCTACTTCTTCGGGCGGTAGACATTCGTCTAAATAGTCTGGATAGAATTTTTTAACAGCTTCCGTCAGTACAAAGTCCGGAGAGATACAGTTAACCTGAATGTCCCTCGATTCCAATTCTTGGGCAAGCCCTACTGTAAGATCCTCTACGGCTCTTTTTGAGACATAATATGGTAGCCAGCCTTTGGCGCTGTTAAAAGTACCTGAGATGTTGAGGATCTTCCCCCGTCTGGGCATGAGTGGTACTAGCGCGTGTGCTAGTAAGGTAGGGGCGATTGCACCTACCATGTAGGTGTCCATAATGACTTTCTGAGGGAATGTGGTGAAGTCTTTGTCGGCGTACACTTCTTTTTCATTGTGCCAAATGCCTGCTACATTTACGAGAATATCAACTTTATGGATCTGCTTCGTGATTCTTGTAATAAGCGTGTTAATAGGCTTGAGAGCACTGAGATCAGCTGTGATTACCTTAGCTTTGCCTTTGGTTTTGTCGATTAGTCTTTTCGTTTGCAGTAGATTTGTTTTATTGCGAGCAGTTAGGATTACAAAGGCACCTTCTTTGGCGAATTCTATAGCTATGGCCCTCCCGATTCCAGTAGAGGCTCCTGTTATTAGGGCGATTTTGTCTTTTAGTTGCATAGTGTATTTAGTGTGGTTTTCATATTAGTTTAACACGTTTGCAGGTTGGGTGAAAGTTTTGTATAGAGCTTAGAGACCGGGATAATTTTATTTCTGCCATGTGAATCTCTCTGGTAATTTATTTTCTTAGGTCGTAGCGGTTTTTTATCGTGTCTCACCTCCCTTAGACTAATTTGTCCTTTCTGAAGATACGAGATATTTTGCCAGGGGATAGATTTATTGAAGCGAGATGGTGATTTGCCTGCTTGTGGGTGGGGCACATATGGGCGTGGGGCAAAATGTGGTAATGACACATCTTTGCCCCACGCCCCATATGAGTATTGACATTGGTCCCCCATGAGCTGCTTGTATGCTATCTCCACCTAGTTTATAATAGCAATACCAGCTAATATTACACTTTTTACGTATGGCCCGGTCTAAGCCTGTATATGATTTTAAGACAATCGAGAAGAAGTGGAACAAGTACTGGCTTGATAATAAGCTTTATAAAGCAATAGATTTTGACAAGAGGCCAAAATACTATGTGTTGGTTGAGTTCCCTTATCCGAGCGCAGCAGGCTTACATATGGGTCACTGCAGGAACTATACAGCCTTTGACGCTTACGCTAGGTACTTTCGAATGAAGGGGTATAATGTTCTTTATCCAATGGGCTGGGATGCTTTTGGATTGCCTCTGTACAATTATGCTATCAAAGTGGGTAAAGATCCACACGATGCTTCGGAGGAGAATATTAGGAACTTTAAAAAGCAGTTAATCAAGCTTGGAGGTTCATTTGATTGGGACAGAGAGATTAATACCACTGATCCAGAATATTACAAGTGGACGCAATGGATTTTTGTCCAGTTTTATAACCATTGGTATGATCCTGAATATCCTCGCAAAGATGGGGGTAAAGGAAAAGCAAGACACATCGATGAGTTGCCTATCCCGGAAGAGGTAAAAAAGAAGGGGCCCAAGGCCATTAAGGATTATCAAGATAAGTTTCGTCTAGCTTATAAGGCCAAAATGCCAGTTTTTTATTGTCCAAGCTGTAAAATGGGAGTAGCTAATGAAGAGGTAGAGGCAGATGGAACTCACGAGAGGTGTCATAATCCTGTGGAAGTTAGGGAATTAGAGCAATGGATGCTGCGTATTACAGCCTATGCCGATAGATTAATTGAAGATTTAGATCTGGTAGATTACAGCGAATCTATTAAACAGGCTCAGATCAACTGGATAGGGAGAAAATATGGTGCCTTGGTGAACTTCAAGATTGATGGCACAGATGATGTTCTAGAAGTTTACACCACAAGACCCGACACTATTTTTGGTGTAACATTCGTGGTGGTGGCTCCTGATAGCGAGTTTGTTTCTAAGTATCAGGATAAGTTCGCCGAACCAGAAAAGGTTAAAGCTTACGTAAAAGAAGCCTTGGTAAAGCAAGCTACTGAATCAATGGACAGGTCAAAGTCAGGGGTATTTACTGGGATGTATGCAATTCATCCGATTACTAAAGAGAAGGTACCTATTTATATCGCTGATTTCGTTGTGTCTGATTATGGTACTGGGGCGGTTATGGGAGTACCTGCTCATGACCAGCGCGATTACGAATTTGCAAAAGAGCATAATTTGCCTATAAAGTGGGTAGTTAAACCAAGGGATGGTGAATGGAACGAGGATAAAGCGTACGAAAGCAGGGATGGTGTGGTGATTAACAGTGATTTTTTAAATGGTCTTGGTGTAAAGGAGGCTATCCAGAAAGCAATTGAGTATTTCACAGAGCATAAAATAGGCAAGATGCATAAGGCTTATCATTTAAGAGATTGGGTTTTTTCGCGACAGCACTATTGGGGTGAGCCTACGCCTATGGTCTACTGTGAAAAATGCGGCTGGAATCCTGTGCCCGTAGATGAGCTGCCGGTTAAGCTCCCACGATTATCTGATTATAGAATGGCAGAAGATGGAACTTCTCCTTTGCAACGGGCCGAAGAATGGAAGAAAACGACGTGTCCTGTGTGTGGTGGCCCTGCAGAGCGTGAAACAGATGTCATGCCCAACTGGGCAGGATCAAATTGGTATTACCTGCGATATTTAGATCCACATAACAAGGAGAAGCTAGTAGATTACAATAAGGCTGAGTATTGGATGCCAGTTGATCTGTACGATGGTGGAGCGGAGCACAATACTATGCATTTGCTTTATTCAAGATTTGTCTATAAGTTTTTGTATGACATAGGGGTAGTTCCAGTACCAGAGCCTTATCAGCGTCGTATAACCCACGGTTTGGTTTTGGGGCCAGATGGCAAAAAGATGAGCAAGAGTCGGGGGAATGTGATTAACCCAGACGAGGTCGTCGACCAATTCGGAGCAGATGTTGTAAGGACATATGTTATGTTCATGGGGCCCCATGATGCTACGTTGCCGTGGAGTGATGAGGCTATGATGGGAGTTAAAAGGTTCTTGGATAGAATCTGGGTCTATGCCAGCTCAGCTATAGATTCTGGCTTTAACATCAGAGGTGTAGAAAAAGAGAATCAGGAGTTGAAGATAGATCTAAACGAACTGGCCAAAAAGGTGGGTGATGATATCTCCAAGGTAAAATTTAATACTGCGATTGCTAAGATTATGGAGTTTTTCAATAAGTATGAGAAGATTCCTCCTAGCCGCGAGAATTTAGAGATTCTGCTTAAGATATTAGCACCGTTTGCGCCATTTATAACCGAGGAGCTGTGGCACAGAATCGGAAACAAAGAAAGCATTCATATCACAAGGTGGCCGGAATATGATCCTGGCTTAGCGAAACAAAAAGAAGTTGAGGTTGTGGTTCAGGTAAATGGAAAAGTTAGAGGTAAAGTCCCCGTAAGGCCAGGAGCTGATCAAGAAGAGGTGCTCAAGAAGGCGCTTGAAGACGAAAAAATAAGAAGATATATAGAGGACGGATACAGGAAGGTTGTATATGTACAAGATAAGGTGCTAAACATAGTTACATGAGCGTCTTAAGGGACACTTTTAAAGAGCCCATGTTTTTATGGACCCTAGCTTTTGTGGGTGTGATGGTTGTTGTGGTTACAATTTTACAAGGCGGGCTCCTTTCTTCCTTTGGTCTTGAGATAAAAGAAACTATTACAGTGCCACCTAAGGATAAGGTGCTCTATCCTAATGTTGATTATATGGCCAGGCTGTATACCGATTATGGCCAGATAACTATAGATCTTCTAGAAAGGGCTGCTCCAGAAAATGTGGCCAGTTTTGTATACTTGGCTAAGAAAGGGTACTATGATAGCAATTATTGGCACAGAATAGTTACAAATGTTCTGATCCAAACTGGAAAATCAAATAAGTATCGCGTTGAGAATAATCCTCCGTTAGAGATTGTAAAAAACATGCATTTTAGCGCAGGTACAGTGGGTGTGGCTAACTTGAATTCGAGCAAAAATAGTCATCAGTTTTTTATCGTGGCCTCAGGTGCCTCGCGCGATATTTTAAAGAAATGGGACGGCAAATACACAATTATAGGAAAGGTCGTTAAGGGGCAGGATGTAGTTGATAAGATAGCTTCGATTAAGGCCTCTAAATCTGGCAAGCCGTCTAAGAAGGTTAGACTGACAAGGGTTGAGGTTATTGAAAGTCCGCTGGCTGAAAGATAATATCTAGGGAATACCGGGGCGATTTCTATCACAATGTGAAGTTCTCCTGTTGCGAGGAGTGGCTTAACGTATAGCTACTTTTGATTGGATTCGTTTTTTAATCTTCGGCGATTTTGTAAAGAATCTCGACCTGTTCTTTGGCTGTCTCTAGACTCTTAAGTCCCGGAACTTCGAGTACAACGGGGATGTGTTTTAGGGCTGGATGGTTTATAAATCTGGCCAGTCCTTTAAGCCCTATGGTCCCTTCGCCGAGGTTTGCATGCCTGTCTTTGTGGGATCCTAGCTCAGTAGCTGAATCATTAAGGTGGATAAGAAGCACATTCTCAAGCCCCAGGGTTTTATCTAGATTTTTTACGATTTTCTCTAGATCGTCTATCAGGTTGTACCCCGAGGCCCACATGTGTTGGGTATCGATACAGAATTTTACCCTCTCAGGTTCAATTGAGTTCTGCCTTAATCGAGCCAGTTCTTCGAAGGTGTCTCCAATGACTTGACCTGCACCAGCCGTTGTTTCTAGTAGGACTGTTCCTCCTTCGGAGTTTTCTAATATCCAATTTAAGCCTTTTTGTACTAAGCTAATAGCCTCATCAGCGTTGTTGGTGTGTTTAGCCGAACCAGGGTGAACAACTACACCTCCTATCTTCAGGTCCGAACTAAATTTCGGTGCTACTGTGTTTACATAGTGCATGAAGTTAAGATAGACCACGACCGCCATTTTGGATAGGTGAAACTTCTGTTTGTCAGGATTAGCTAGATTAATAAGGTAAATAGCGTGCGCAAAGACCACTTTAAGATCTGGATATTTTTTGTGAGCTTTTATCATCTCTTCTATTTTGCCGGGGTCAAGGTCTTTGGTTATCCAGCGTTGGGGGGCAGATGGGTGGATTTGCGCTGCGTTAATCTTTAGATACTGGGCGTTAAAGATGGAATTTTGTAGGCCGCCAGCAGTTGATACATGGGCTCCCAGGAGTCTTCTCATGTAATTATTGTAGCATACAATAGGGAAACTAAAAGAGATGTTGGGGAGCGGGCCGAAAATCGTAATGTCGATTTTCGGTCCGCTCCCCTCCCGGGAAAGACAGTGCAATTTTGTAGGCAGGGGAGTAGGTCTGAGGATGAACTTCTTTTCTCATAGGTTCTTATCTAGAATGGGGAATTCTGTAGAGACAGTGGCGAACAAACTGTGTGTGGTGAAATATCTAAATTGGTTTGCAAAAGGTGGCGTTCCTAACCCTGCATTCCTTCGACGCTAGGGTCTGTCTGGTGACTGCCAAAACTGTTCCTATTGTTTTGGGGATGGTTTTGTTGACTGGGCTTAAGACGCTGTTAGTAAGTTTTGTGATTTTGCTTGTCGGGTCGTTGGGGTTATTCTGTGCAATTAGGATAAGGTGGGGCTTTTTATTTCTCATATTAGGGCTGTTGGTTGTTGTACGGATAGCTTTGTTCCATTTCCAACTTGAATGTGCTTACAATAGTTTGGATTTTAAGGTTCAAAAGATTTCCAGAACATACGTAATTGCTAGTAGGTGCGGGGTTGGGGTTAAGCTAAAAGGGAGAGTACAACAGCCAGGCGGGAGTGATACGGTTTGCAAAAGTGTCAGTTCTGCGAGCCTTACGCGTTGCAAGGAATACTCTAGAGGGGTGGTTTTGTGTGGTACCGTCTTTAAATGTGGCCAGTTTGGTCAAAGGGGTTGGAGGGATATTATTTTGGCCAAAATGTTTCTAAATATTAAAGAGGTAGATGAGGAATTAGCCGCATTCGTAATGAGTATACTTTATGGATACAGAAGGGCGCCACGAGAGATTTATTGGGGTTTTAAACACTTAAATTTATTGCATGCACTTGCTGTTTCAGGATACAACATCGTTGCTTTCTTTTTTGTGCTCGATTTGATATTGAGATCTCGTCGAAAACTTCATTTGGCCATAAAATTTTTTGCGGCTAATCTATTTTTCTGGCTAGTTGGGTGGCAAGCACCTATTCTTAGAGCGTGGGTTTCAAGCGTGATTGGAGTGCTGCGTGCTGTTTTGGGCATGCCTTCTTTTAAGGCCAATTGTTTTATAAATACTGTGCTCGTGGTATTTTTGATTGATCCTAGTATGCTGTTTACCGTTTCTATGCAGCTTAGCTTGCTTGCTACTGGACTGGCGATGTTTCTTCCAGCTCTGTTTTCTCGGTTTTCTACACGCAAGTTCTGGGTTTTTGTAGAAACTGCTTTAATCAACTTACTGGTATCTTCGTATCTCTATTTTATAGCCGGAATTAGGCCTAAGATAAGCGTTTTGGGAATTGTATCGTCTCCCTTCTTGCTTGAGTGGCTGGATGCTTTAATTGTTTTTGGATATCTGCTTTCGATACTTACACTGGTTTTTCCTAAGGCAGCGTGGGGATTTGTTGTTTTTGCACCATTTTTCGGGGTTATAAAGTTACTCCTATTGGTAAGATAGCTATCTTTATAGTTGCTGTGAAATATTAGAGCGTGGGGCAAAAAGCGGGGGAACCGCTTTTTGCCCCACGCTCTACCTAGCTTAGGAAAAAGTTAAAGAAATATTATAGGATTGTGGTGGATTATTATAGGGTAGTTAGGAATTGTTTTGTGCCAGAATTAAAAGGTGAGGTGTAGTCGGAGTGCCAGGTCGTCGAGTTTACGCGTTTTGTTAGGTTTTATATTTGCGGTTTTGTATACGTTAATAGCTGGATTGTTTTTCATCTCGGTGGTTAGGGCGGATTCGTTTTATCCTTCTGGGGAGATCCTGAGCTGCCATTTTGTACCAGCAGTTGCTATTGGCATTAGATCCTTGCCTACGATGGGCGTATTCTACGACCGCAGTAAAATTGTAGGGGAATCTGAGGCGACTTTACAGAACTATCGACTTACAGATCTTGTAGATATTAGGAGGGGGCAGGTAAGGCGGTACAACAAAGCGGTTTCTGTATCCGTGGTGCCCGGAGCACAAGTTGTGCTTTATGGCTATGGGTACAACTTTGCGGGGCATCCTGTAAAAGTGCGCGATTTTTGGGTTCCTACCCAGATCTCTGGGTATTTGGACTTTTCGGATCTTCTGCGTTTGTGGAGTTATAGACAAGCTCTGGAAATCCTCTATGGAGGAGTCTATAGGTATCGTACAGGAAGGTTCTGGATTACTTCTCCGAATAGATTGTTTATAAATAGGGAAAACTCGCGAGGTTTTCTGCTTTCGGCTTTTGAAGTTAAGCGGCCAGTAGCTTTGAGAATAGAAGAGCCAGAATGTGGGGTAAAGATTGATGGTACTGTGTTTTTCAGAGCGCATTTTTGTGTCAAAAATGTTAGTGGTTTTAAGGTAAGGGGAGCTATTCGAGACAATAGTAGTAGGGTAGCAGAACTAAGCGTCTCTGCTAATGCTAAGCAATGCGCCTTAGTTGCACGTAGTTATAGCGATCCATATTTGCAAATGACTAATCTAGATGGTATCTATTTTGACGACTATGGAGATTATATGGCTTGTGGTGCCATAACTTCATCAGTTAGAGGTGATAACACAGATATGATGACAAGAGGAGTATTTGTAAGCCGGAGTGATATCCATCCGGGCTGGTTCGGAAAACAACCTGGCTTTGCGGTTGTAGATAATAATCGCCGCCCGTGGTTATGTGTAAAAGTTATACCTTATACCGTTAAATTTTATCCCATTAGTTGTAGGTTGCCACGAAAAGCCGTTGTTAAGGTCAAAAGGCTTGTTCCAGAGAAAGTAATAGCTGGTGAGGATTTAAAGTTTAGGATCAGCGTCACTAACGTGGGTGTGGGGATTCGGAACAGTATTTTAAGGATCTGTATTGATAGGTTTTGGGTAGATAGGGTTTTATGGAGAGTTGATGAGGGGCAATATATGAGGTCTCATTGCCGGGATGTATATATTACGAATTTTAGGTACGGGGACAGGCGTGAGTATCAAGTACAGGTGCGCTTTTCTAAGCCGGTTGAGGATTTTCCTTTAGAGAATTCGGTTTTTACTGTGTCAGCAGAATATTTAAGAGAGCGTAGTAGTGATAGAGCGAGGTTGCTAAAGGATGTCGACCTGAGGGTCTCTGGAATGTCTTACTGCGTCGGGGAAGGTCCGTATGTTAAATTGAGTTATCACGCGATGGGGAATCTGAGGTTAGACAGTGTGAAGTTGACAGGCGGAGGCCTCTATGATTTCCATATCTACGCACCAAGTTGTCAGTTTAATGGTGGGGTGCTAACATGCTCTTCCTCCGCAGGTAATTTGGTATTTAGGCGAGAGAGAGGTTCTACTGTTAGCTTGGGGTTGGAGGTGTGCGCTTATTGGGGTAACCTGAGAAAATGTAAGCATCTGAATATCTACCGGGATTGTTCTTTGGAGGCGTTGTCTTTGCCTCATATCACCGACGTTGAGGTGGATTTTCCAGACACGGTGCTTCGGAGTTTGCAGTTTTCTGCTAAGCGAGTAAGAGGCGACGGTGTAGCTAGTAAGGTGCCTTCTGGCGACTCTTTGTTAGGAGGCAAGGCGGGGATTCGAGATACTGCGGTTTTGACTGTTGGGGCAAAACCCGCTTCTTTGGCTGTAAGAAGGCACAATTCGGAGCCTGGAGCAGTTTTCTATGTTTTAGGTTCCAACACGGCGAGCGTTCGAAAGAGGGTTTCTCAAGGGTTTCACGCGATGGTTCCCAGGTGGATAACTACGGGTAAGAATTTTATAGGGTTCATGTTTATATCTATAGGATTTGTTGCACTTGCCGTTTATTTAAAGAGGGCATATAATCGACCATGAAGTTCATGATTGTAGGTCTTAAGAACAACTACCACATCGAGCGGGTGCGTGAAGAAGCTGCCAGGTATGGAGATGAGGTGGTAGGGGTGCTATCAACCCAGCTTATTGTAAGAACCGATCCTAGCAAGGGCATAAGTTTTAGGATTCGTGGGCTTAAGGATGAACTTGCATCGTTTGACTTAATATATCTCTGGACGACTCCTCTTAAGCGGAAGTGGGATTGGATATTGTTTCTTAAATACATGTACAAAAATTACGGTACAGCAATAATTTACGAGAAGTACATAGATAAAGATTATCAGATGTTGATTTCTCCAGCTTGGGATTATTATAGAGAGTACAAACACAATCTTCCCTTCCCTAGAAGCGCTGTGTTTTTTAGCAAAAAAAGTGCAAAGAAAGCTTTAAAATACGTAGGTACCCCAGCAATTCTTAAAGTGAATGCTCCTGGTATGGCAAGACAGGGCAAAGGAGTATTCTTCGTAAAAGAGCTAGAGGAGCTGGTAAGAATAGTAGAAAACTACGAAGAGATTGCAAGTAGGTTTGTGTTAAGGGAGTATATTCCAAACGAAGGGGATGTTCGGGTTTTTATTGTAGGTTATAAAGCAATTGGAGCTATGCATAGAATCCCTAAGACGGGTGACTTCAGGAGCAATATAAGCCAAGGCGGCTCTGCTGAACCCTTTGACCTTGCAAAGAATCCTAGCGTAAGGAAGATCGCTGAAAAGGCTGCTAAAGTAGTAAGGGCTGAGATCGCCGGAGTTGATATCATGCTTAACAAGTATACACACAAACCTTATATTTTAGAGATAAATCACGGCCCACAGTTTAAGGGGCTAGAGACTCTAACAGGAGTAAATGCCGCTTCTGCCATTGTGGAGTATCTTAGAAAGCGCGCAAAAGAAGGGAAGAAAAAGGGCATACTTGGGCCATTGTGGGTGCTGTTTTAAGCATCTTGCTGCCAGGCGATTTCTTGCTACTATAGAAAAATTTAGCCAAGGGTGGGCGCAGGGTAATATGACTTTGCCTTAAGCCTTAAGGTAGATTGCTTTTTTCATGGGTACGGAAGGGCCCTGCCAAGAGGAAGATTTAAAACAGCCTGAGGGATGGCGATCAATGGGGCTGTAAGCAAAAATTGAAAAAAGTCAATTTTTGCTTACAGCCCCATCTAGTATTGCCTCTTCTCCTTAAGCTTTTGCAAAATATAGTCCACAAACAGCTGCGGAACATCAATTTTATGAGCTTTGGTGAATCCTTCGAATCCTGGGGTTCGGTTAACTTCGAGAATATAGGGCTTGTTTTCTGTAGTATAGACAACATCAACTCCTGCAAAATCACTGTTTACCGCTTGAGTAGCCCTCTCAGCGAGGCTTTTAAGCTCTGGGGTAAGTTCTACAGGCTTTACGCTACCTCCCAGTGAGAAATTCGCTCTAAATTCTCCTTCCTTCGGTATTCTTTGCATTGCTCCGACTACTTTTCTACCAACTACTAAAACTCTATAATCGGCTTTCAAGTTGAGAAATTCTTGAAGATGGTATCTTTTAATGGCTTTTTTAGGATCTTCTGCATTAATTTGTTTTATCTTGTCGACCAGCTCTTCTCTTGAGTCTACTTTGTAGATCTTCGCTCCCTTACCTGCAGAGTTGTGTTTTACAAGTAAGGGATAACCCAGAAATGATTCTATATACTCTAAGTTGTTAAGGTATTGTTCAAGCGTAAGGGCATAAAAAGTTTTCGGGAAAGGAAGGCCCGCTGCCTTTAAAGTTAATCCTTCTCTTACTTTGTTGACTAAGAACTGTTCGGTTGATAGATTATTGTCAATCACTAAGACGTTGCTGTTGGTTTTTAGATATCTGGCCAACATTATTGCGGCCTTCATTTTTCTAAAGACCTCTCTAAAAAGAATCACATCTAGTTCAGGTAGATCTATATGAGGACTTTTAATTACTGGAGTGTTTGATATTTCGAAAGTGATATCTTCTATGTGCAAAAGATAGGTTTCAAAACCGATTGATTTAAATTTGTTAAATAAAGCTTGAGCTTCGAAACGCTGGGCAAAGGCTTGTTGTACTAATATTCCTACCTTAATTTTGTTCATTTTTATCCAGCTTTAATTTAGGCCTGCCAAAGATTCTGGCCGGGTCGATAAGGAACCCCTTTAGATCTTTCCGGCCAATTATTGCATTGTAGTTAAGCGAGGAGCGATCTGTGATGGTGAATAAGATCTCTTTTTTCTCATCTGCGATCTTGACGGGAATCCTTACAGTGGGCCTTATTGTAAATCCGCTGCCTGATTTTACCAGGCTGAAGTGTTCTAATAGTTCTGGCCTTGTGTCTTCAGGATATTTTTCTTTAAGCTGCCTGAAGATCTCTTTGGCCTGATTGATATCTGGGAAGTTAGTTTTAATTAGGTCGTGGTACTGCTCTAAGAAAGTGTATCCTAGCCTTAAAGCCAACTGGTAGTCTAGGGAAGAATAAAGGGCTCCGGTGTCTATTTTGGCCTTTATCTTTTCAGGTTTAAGTCGTTTTTTCTTAATAAGAGGGTTGGGATATACTGTGATGGTTTCAATTATACCAATGATTTGACGCCCTGTGAGTTGCTCTACTTCTTCTTCGATCTCTCCGCCAAAAAGGGTCTGAGCTATGCGGATCGCTTTTGTCACAGTTTTGACTTTCATCCCCTTCACCCGATTTATGCGCTCTAGAAGTCCTGCCTGATTTGCTACTTGGATTCCTAATCCTGGCCTTGCGTTGATTTCTAAGAGCACAGGGCCTTTTTCCCTATCGATTGCAATGTCTACACCCAGATAACCAAGCTCAACAATTTTATAAATCTTGGCCGCGATTTCTAGGACTTGGGTCCAATAAGGGATCTGGATACCTCTAAGTGGTAGATGAGGTGGTTCAGGGGTGGTTTCTAGGATCGTGTATCTGTCTCCTACAAAATCCACTCCTTTTCGTTGTATGGCTGTAGTTGTAATCCCTGTGGCCATGTCTATACCTACTGCGATACCGCCTGCGTGTAGATTAGCTGTTCCTTTAGCTTTGCGGGTAGGTAACCTTAGCTCTGCCATAAGAGGAATGCCTTTGTAGACTATTATACGTATGTCAGGGATACCTTTATACGAGTACGGTTTAAGCGTAGGATGAATTTTTATTCTTTCCTCAATGTATGCAGTATCACGTTTGTGTCCTAAAGAAAACCGGCCAGTTAAAATGTCAGATAAGTGTTTGCTCAGGTCGTAAGGAGTGTAAACTCGGCCGTCTGCGGCTATCCAGGCTAGTTTTCCTTTCTTTTTGCCATAAAGTACTTTTATACCTTTACCTTGTGTCCCGCGGGTGGGTTTAATCACGAATGATTTGGGCATCTGTTCCCAGTCGATCTTCTCTATGTCTCGTTCTGTTTTTATTATTCTGTAAATAGCTGGAGTAGGGATTTTATGCTCAGAGAAGATCTTTTTGGCCATAAGTTTGTTGTCAGCGATTTTCCTCTTGGGCTTAGGGTTAAGTTTACGAATAAGCTCTTGATTCCTGTAGTTGATTCCAAGGATCGTGCTGTTAAATTCTGAGAGGTAGTCAAGAATCATGCTGGTTACTCTTGTTTTTCATCTAATATAGATTTAAAGCGTAAAATGTCTACAAGGTTTATGTACTTCCATTGGCCAATTATTATCATTGCAGCGATAATTACAGCTACGATCTCTTGGTGGTAATAGAGGTACATAATCCAGGGTTTGTACATGAAAAGGAAGGCTGAGGCTAAGGCCAGGATGATTGTAGTCCCTAGTCTTCTTACAGTTTCTAAAGCGTCTTTTCTAAGCTGCAGAATGGTAAGATCATCCAGCGCTGTGATTATTAGCACTAAGCTAAGAGAGCTAAAATTGAATTTAAATGGGTTAAAGGGTGTAAGCTTAGAAGTAATCACAGCGCCGGTTAGGACTCCTATAATACCGCCTGTGTAAATTAATGCTATTCGGGCAAAGTAATGAAGTCTGGCAGATTTTAGGAGTATTCGTGTCATTGTGGCGAATATTACGGCCAGTAATATGAAGTAGAGCCAGAAGACTATTCCAGTAGTTGCATTTTTGAAAGTAGAGATAAGTAGAAAGGCTGAAAGAGCAAAAGATAGAGTAGAATAGTTGCGCCAGTGTTTAAATCCGATAACATAGCGGACGAAGGGAATAAGTGCAAGAACGAGTAAGATATTAAGAGGTAAGGTTGCAAGATCAGGCTTACCTGTAAGAATTACCATGGTGGGTTACTTTAAGTTAGATAAGGAATTATAGCATGGCGGTTGAGGGAGGCTGGCGCAAAATCGAAAAAAGTCGATTTTGCGCCAGCCTCCCTCAGGGTAGGGAACGTTTTCCTGTTTTATCCCAGTGTATAGCAATGGCTGTGGGCCGAAACAGGGCAATCACGCAGAAAACTTAGGAGATTACGCCTTAAACTATGGAGTAGAGTAGTAAAATCCTGTGGATTAATTTCCACGCGCCCGGAGGGACTCGAACCCCCAACCTACTGCTTAGAAGGCAGTCGCTCTATCCTGTTGAGCTACGGGCGCCTGCTTATGTATCTTGGTAATTGTACCACAATGATGCGGGTAGCAAGATTTAGGAATGGGAAAGGTCAAGACGGTTATGCTGGTTTTGGTTCAACTTGTTTAGGGCGAGGGGCAAAATGTGGTATTGGCACATTCTGCCCCTCGCCCTGGTATTCCGGTGTTTTGTCGCGTCCTTTTGGGCTAAAGTTGTTTCTGACTTTCTGACTTTGCTATAATACCTAATGCCTCTTTCGCCGGATAAGTTTGTTTATCTCGTGCGTCATGGACAGAGCGTGGGGAATTTAGAGAACATTTTTCAAGATGAAAGTTCTCCACTTAGCGAAAATGGCATAAGACAGAGCAAGAAGCTAGCCTTAAGATTTAGGTCGGTGCCGATAGATTTAATAGTAGCGGCTTCTACAAGAAGAGCTCTAGAGACAGCTCAGATCATAGCTAAAAGATTAGGTAAAAGAATAGTAGAATCAAGTTTGTTCGTAGAGGTAAGAAAACCGAGCATATTCTTCGGTAGAAAGGTAGGCGAGAATATTGCCATGCTTCAGAAATGGCGGAATGATTTTTTCGCCCAGCGAAAGGTGGGTGATGGAGAAACATACAGGCAGGTATTAAAACGTGCTTCTGAAGCATTAGAGTTTTTAGAAAATATTGAAGCTCACTCGATACTGGTAGTGACGCACTCCAGCTTTTTGAGAGTCTTAATGGCTTTGGCCGTATTAGAAGATGAGGTAACTCCTCAGATAATACGAAAGTTATGGTTATATTCAAGCCTTTCAAATACTGGAATTTCAGCTATTAGCTACTATGAAAAATATTGGGATGGTTCTCCTCGATGGGTTCTCGAGACTTATAACGACTCAGCCCATCTTTAGTTTCTTTGCGCGCTTTTATTTCTTTGGTTTATATGTCTGATACTGCGGTCGTGTTAGATACGGATTAGTAGGCCATTCCTCAGAGTTGAATAGGTTGTCTAGGGTATTGGGGAGCTTATTAAGGAAGGTGTAGCCATTTTCTTTGATTATATCTTTTAGCCTCTTTAGGGTGTTGCTCCACACGTAATGAAGCCACTCGTAACGGATACCGTGAAATTTAAACAATACAATTTCTAGAAGCAGTGCCCAGATGTCTGCGATTTCTAGGATATGTTGTTCGTGCTCGGAAAGTTTTATATCCGGAGGGAATTTTTGTATCCCGAGGTTTTTAAAATAGCGTCGGATTGTGTTTTCTGCTTCTGTCTGGGCATTCTTGAAAACTTGTCTTATATCTATGCTGTTGAAATAGCTTTTCCAGCTGGGGCTACCTGAGGGGATGTCACCTATAACCGATTCTGCGAAGTCGTGGAATACGGCCTTGGTGACAATTTTCTCTTTGCGGACCTTAATGCCATTGTGGGTAAATATATCTGCAAGCAAATAAGAAAGTACAGCCACTTTGAAGGAGTGTTCTACTATTGAGTCCACCATGTAGGGCGGTATACCCGCAAATTGGATTGGGCCAGTTCTTTTGATAAATTTGAGATTAAAAAGTGCGCCTATGTGTTGAATGATCTTGGAGAAGTTATAGGTTGCCGATGATTTTAGCTTGGCGAACTATGTTGTTTTGTTTCTTCGGAGTCTTCTTTCCTTACTATATAAATCACTTTGCCCCAGAAGTCTTTAATCTTTCTGTCTTTCCTGAGGGTGAGATAGCTTTTGATCATAGGTTTAAGATCTGGCTTTTTTGCAGCTATGTATCCTAACAGCAGGACAAAATTTTTATCTAAGAATGGATATAGGACAAGATGTGTTCCGTCTTTTAAACGTAAGATAAAAGCATCTAGATTGATGAAGTCTTTCCCAAAACCCTGAATTTCTTCGTATGAATATTCCCTCTGAGTGCTCCCTTTCTCTATTTTGAGCTTGCGTCTATTAAAAAATATTTTAGTGGTTAGTACCTGGAAAGTTTGGAGGAGTATCCTTAAGGCGGTGCCAGATATAACGAGTCCTGTAAGGATACCTAGAATAATAAGCAAGATCTTTTTTATAATGCCGAGGTCGTCTTTATTATAGAAAGGGAGAAGGATGAAAAAGAGTCCTCCTAGGAGTAATCCCACGAGGAAAATAACTCCTAGAAATAGCAGCGCGATCGTAAAAGGGTTAAGGAGGGGTTCTACTACAAAGGTTTTGTCTTCTTTAATTGCCTGGAAGATGTTGGAGTCGGTTTTCTTTATTTGATTTCTGAGAAGTGCATTTGTAACAGAATCTGATATTTCTTGGGAGAATCTTTTGGCGGCCTGACCGCCTACAATTCCTGATATGGATTTACTCATTATAAATTATATGCGAATTCGAAGTTGAAGTCTACGTGTGAGGTGGCTGGGGTGAAACGAAGGGGCGAGGGGCAAAATGTGCCACATTTTGCCCCTCGCCCCTTGACTTGACAGCACCTTTTTTGATGTTAAAATATCTCAGACTGCACCTTAAGTAAAAGTCAGGTTTCCAGAAGTGATCGGATTTGTGGGTTCAGCGAATGTTTTAGTGTTTTGTACGTATCATTTGACACGTAGAGAGCTGGTGCTATAATCGCTAACGAACCTTGACAATTCAAGTGTGGCGGGAATGCTCGCCAATTCTTTAAGGTAGCTAAGCTACCTACTCCTTATTTTTGAAATTCCCGCCTTGTCTTATGGAGTTCATAAGGCAAGGTAGTTGAGCCAAGGGCCATCTGGCCCGTGATCCTCTAGTTGAGGGTTTGATCCTGGCTCAGGGTGAACGCTGGCGGCGTGCCTTAGGTATGCAAGTCGAGCGATCCGAGGCTGGTCAATTCCTTCGGGATGCGACCGGCCAAGGATAGCGGCGAACGGCTGAGTAACACGTGGACAACCTGCCCTGCACACGGGGATAGCTGGGGGAAACCCCAGGTAATACCCGATGGTCTGCTAGGGTGAAACTCCCTAGCGGTAAAGGTAAGGGCTTTGCCCTTGCCGGTGCAGGAGGGGTCTGCGGCCCATCAGCTTGTTGGTAGGGTAACGGCCTACCAAGGCTATGACGGGTAGGGGGCGTGAGAGCGCGGCCCCCCAGAAGGGCACTGAGACACGGGCCCTACTCCTACGGGAGGCAGCAATCAGGAATCTTGGGCAATGGGCGAAAGCCTGACCCAGCGACGCCGCGTGGAGGATGAAGCCCTACGGGGTGTAAACTCCTTTTCCCGGGGAAGAGGAAGGACGGTACCCGGGGAATAAGGGGCTGCTAAGTGCGTGCCAGAAGCATCGGTGACGCGTGCGCCCCGAGCGTTACCCGGAATTACTGGGCGTAAAGCGGGTGTAGGCGGTTCGGTGGATTCCTCTTCAAAGCCCACGGCTCAACCGTGGGAAGGGGAGGAAGATCGCCGGACTAGAGGAGGCTAGAGGAGATGGGAACGCGTGGTGGAGCGGTGAAATGTGTTGATATCACGCGGAACGCCATGTGGCGAAGGCGCATCTCTGGGGCCCTCCTGACGCTGAGACCCGAAAGCCAGGGGAGCGAAAGGGATTAGATACCCCTGTAGTCCTGGCTGTAAACGCTGCTCGCTAGCTGTTGGGTCTTACCGAGCTTGCCTTCGGGTAGGTTCGGGATGACTCAGTGGCGAAGCTAACGCGTTAAGCGAGCCGCCTGGGGAGTACGGCCGCAAGGCTGAAACTCAAAGGAATTGGCGGGGACCCGCACAAGCGGTGGAGCGCGTGGCTTAATCCGACGGTAATCGTATAATCTTACCAGGGCTTGACATGCGGCTGCACGCCCTCCGAAAGGAGGGAAGCCTTCGAGGGTGCCGCACAGGTGCTGCATGGCCGTCGTCAGCTCGTGCCGTGAGGTGTACCGTTAAGTCGGGTAACGAGCGCAACCCTCGCCCCATGTTACACGTGTCTTGGGGGACCGCCGTGGTAAAACACGGAGGAAGGAGGGGATGACGTCTGGTCGTCATGGCCCTTATGCCCTGGGCTGCACACGCGCTACAATGGCCGGTACAGAGGGAAGCAAACCCGCGAGGGGGAGCAAATCCCTAAAGCCGGCCCCAGTTCGGATTGCAGGCTGGAACCCGCCTGCATGAAGCCGGAATCGCTAGTAATCGCGGATCAGGAATGCCGCGGTGAATACGTTCTCGGGTCTTGCACACACCGCCCGTCACGCTCCCAAAGCTGGAACTACCTAAAGTCTGGCAGGCCTTTTAGGTTATGCCGGACAAGGGTAGGGCCGGTGATGGGAGCGAAGTCGTAACAAGGTCGCCGTAGGGGAATCTGCGGCGGAATTACCTCCTTACGGAGGAAATTTACTGATAGGGCGCGGGCGCTTAAGCGCCCGCGCCCTACAACCTTGTTGCGGCGAGCTTCCCGCCACATTTGAGTTGTCAAGTGCACCTTAACCCTTTAATGGGCATGTAGCTCAGTGGTAGAGCACTGTTCTGATAAAGCAGTGGTCCCTGGTTCGAATCCAGGCATGCCCACTGCTTACCTTAAACACCAGGTGTTGAAAAATAGCGTCGCTGGGATAGTCAGCGACGGATTGCCTGGTGGGACTGAATATGGGCCTGTAGCTCAGCTGGCTAGAGCACTCGCTTTGCACGCGAGAGGTCATGGGTTCGAGTCCCATCAGGTCCATGGAAGCTGAAATCAGAGAGATTCCTAACCTAGGAGTCTCTCTGTGTTTTAGCTTAGTACCTTGAAAATTGAGTAGGAATGCCGTAAGGCACGTAAGGGCATGGAGCGGATGCCTTGGCACAGTAGGCCGATGAAGGGCGTGCTAGGCTGCGATAAGCCCGGGTGAGGCGCCAAGAGCCGTTATTAGCCCGGGATTCCCGAATGGGGCAACCTGCTCTGTTATATGCAGAGCGCCTGGTTTTACCGGGTGGGTACCCGGGGAAGTGAACCATCTCAGTACCCGGAGGAAAAGAAATCAACCCTGCTTATGCAGGCAGCTCTTTCTTATAAGGAAGAGCTGGAGATTCCCTGAGTAGTGGCGAGCGAAAGGGGAAGAGCCCAAACCTATGCAGTGTAAGGGATCATCCAAGGAAGAGGCTGCTTTGCAGCCGAATCTAAGGTTGGTCCCGTAGGCCCTGGCTCGTGCTGCATAGGGGTTGTGGACGCACCTGTCTGCTGCCAGGGACAGCAGACTAGATGTGCTGTTGTTAGGAGAAGGCCATGGAAAGGGCCGCCATAGAGGGTGAAAGCCCCGTATCCGAAAACAGCAGCACACTAGTGGTGTGTTCCAGAGTAACACGGGGTTCGTGGAGCCCTGTGTGAAGCTGGGAGGACCATCTTCCAAGGCTAAATACCTACTGTGACCGATAGTGCACCAGTACCGCGAGGGAAAGGTGAAAAGCATCCCGGGAAGGGAGGTGAAAAGTCCCTGAAACTCCATGCCTACAATCAGTCGGAGGGTAGCAGATAGCTTGCTATCTGTTACCTGACGGCGTGCCTATTGAAGAATGAGCCTGGGAATTACTGGCTAGGGCAAGGTTAAGCCATTGAAGTGGCGAAGCCGTAGGGAAACCGAGTCTGAAAGGGCGTAAGTCCTAGTCAGTAGACCCGAAACCGGGCGAGCTACCCATGGGCAGGGTGAACCGCGGGTAATACCGTGGGGAGGCCCGAACCCGTTGGTGATGCAACACCATGGGATGACCTGTGGGTAAGAGGTAAAAAGCCTATCGAGCTCGGTGATAGCTGGTTCTCCCCGAAACAGCTTTACGGCTGGCCTCGTGCTTAAGCCCAGGGGGTAGAGCTCTGTTTGGGTGTGGGGGGGTACCTACCACATCCAGGCAAACTCCGAATACCTGGGTGTATGCACGGGAGTTAGACCTAGGGGGTAAGCTCCTATGGTCGAGCTGGGGAACAGCCCAGACCTACATCTAAGGCCCCGAAGTGCAGGCTAAGTGGATCAAAGGATGTGGGATCTCTAAGACAGCCAGGATGTTGGCTTAGAAGCAGCCATCATTTAAAGAGTGCGTAACAGCTCACTGGTTAAGAGATCCTGCACCGAAAATGATCGGGCCTTAAGCCTGCCGCCGAAGTTTAGGGTGCACGGTATGTCAGATTTCTGACATACATGTGCGCGGTAGGGGAGCGTACTGCACATGCTTGCCTGCTATTTGTATAGCAGAGCAAGAACGAGGCGTTGAAGCTTGATCGACAAGATCAAGTGGAGCGTGCAGTAGTGAGAATCCAGGCATGAGTAGCGTAAGCCAGGTGAAAACCCTGGCCGCCGGAAGCCTAAGGTTTCCAACGCGATGTTCGTCAGCGTTGGGTTAGGCGGGACCTAAGGTCAACCCGTTGTAATGACGGGGTAGCCGATGGACAGCCGGTTAATATTCCTGCCCCATCCCTGTATATGCCGATGGGGGGACGAGGTTGGCGATTCTGGAGCTCCCGCAGGTGGGAGTGCAAGCGGTAAGCTAGGAGAGCTAGGGAAATCCGGTTCTCCGCTTAAGGCGAGCCGTGATGCCAACGGTTACCTTCGGGTAACTGGAGTCTGGATAGTCAGCCTCCAGGAAAAGCCTCTAGGCGTTTAAATACAGGGATGCCCGTACCGCAAACCGACACTGGCAGGCTGGTGTAAATGCACCAAGGCGTGCGGATCACCCCGGGTTAAGGAACTCGGCAAATTGACCCCGTACCTTCGGAAGAAGGGGGGCCTAGCATAGGGTGGATTCTTCGGATGAAGCCCTATGATCTAGGCCGCAGAGAATAGGCCCAGGCGACTGTTTACCAAAAACACAGGTGCCTGCAAACCCGAAAGGGGATGTATAGGTGCTGACGCCTGCCCAATGCCAGAAGGTTAAGGGAGGAGGTGATCGCGTATCTTTCGGATACGCGTGAGCTTCCGACCTAAGCCCTGGTCAATGGCGGCTCTAACTCTGAGAGTCCTAAGGTAGCGTAGTCCCTTGTCGCTTAATTGGCGACCTGCATGAAAGGCGTAACGACTTGGGCACTGTCTCAACCCGGGATCCGGCGAAATTGAACTGGCCGTGAATATGCGGCCTACCTCCACCAGGACAAAAAGACCCCGGAAGGTTTACTGCAGCTTTGCATTGGATTGCGGCGTCTGGTGCACAGCATAGGTGGGAGGCTGTGAAGCGCGCTCTCCGGGGCGCGTGGAGCCGCCAGTGGAATACCACCCACTGGGCGCTGTAATCCTAACCTTCGCAACCTACAGCCCGTGAGTTTATACTTTCGGGCTGTAGGGAAGGGACAGTGCATGGCGGGCAGTTAAACTGGGGCGGTTTCCTGCTAAAGGGTAACGCAGGAGTGCAAAGGTCGGCTCAAGGGGTATGGAAATCCCCTGTAGAGTGCAAAGGCAGAAGCCGGCTTTACTGCGAGGCCGACAGGCCGAGCAGTCGCGAAAGCGGGCCTTAGTGACCCCCTGGTTGCACGTGGGAGCGCCAGGGTTCAACGAATAACACTTACTCCGGGGATAACAGGCTAGTCGGGTCCGAGCGTCCACAGCGACGACCCGGTTCGGCACCTCGATGTCGGCTCGTCGCATCCTGGGGCTGTAGGAGGTCCCAAGGGTGGGGGTGTTCACCCCTTAAAGCGGCGCGCTAGCTGGGTTCAGACCGTCGTGAGACAGGTCGGTCTCTATCCGGTGGAGGCGTTCGAGGACTGAGGAGGTTTGCCCCTAGTACGCAAGGATCGGGGCGAGGCGACCTCTGGTGTACCAGCTGTTCCACCAGGAGCACCGCTGGGTAGCTACGTCGCTTCGGGAGAACCGCTGAAAGCATCTAAGCGGGAAACCCTCTCCAAGATTAGTCCTCGTAGGCGTAAGCTGAAGTGGTTTCTGGCTTGCCAGAAACCATGGAGGCTTACATTATGCCGAGAGCCCCCTGGTAGACCACCAGGTTGATAGGCGCCAGGTGTAAGCGCAGTAATGCGTTGAGCCGAGGCGTACTAATAGGGCGAAGCCTTACGGCATATCCTACTCAATTTTCAGG
>WFZK01000016.1 GCA_015489595.1 Candidatus Dojkabacteria bacterium
ATTTTTAGCTATCGCAGATATACTCTACTTCTCTACTATGCCAGCATACCTATTCGAAACACTGAAGGAAAAATCCAGCACAAAACTCTACTCCACAGTGGCGTCAGTGCAAGACACGTTCTTCCTCGCAGCCAATGCAACAGCAGGACTTCTAGGAGGATGGGTATACGATAAAGTTTCACCAAGGGCTCCATTTTTCATAACAGCATTTTTATATTTGCTGGGATGTTTAATGTTGCAAAACACTGCCCCCAAAAGACCTCACTCTTACCGCAAACACCGCCTGAACCTTGCTCATGAACTAACCCAAACCTTAAACACCTTCACAACCAACGCTAGAACACTCTTAAGGAAAGTTAAACCTTTATCATTCTTACTCACCATTCTTACACTAGGAACCTCCATGGTGATTATGTACGAACTTATAGACGATCTAATTCTTATTGAATACCGCCTCTCAGGCTTTGAACTAGGCCTTGCCTCAACTGTAATTCTACTACTAGGAGCACTGCTTACTGCTTTATTAGGAAGGTTGACATCCAATTCGAGAAAAAACATTTTAACCTTTGGGATAATCTATTCTATAAGTCTGGTTTTAGCCCCAAAGATCGGGGTGGGCTTAGCTATTGTCTTTGCTACCCTCCGCACAGCTCTGTCAGCTCAGATTCAGATTAACACAGAATATTTACTCAACAAGATCTCCACAGATTCAAAACGAGCTTCTCTGCAAGCCACCTATTCAGCCCTTACAGAACTGCCGTACGTAATTGCCGCTGTTCCACTTGCCAGCCTTGTGGAAAGTTATAGCGCAAGAAATATTGCTGCACTTCTTGCTGTCCCCGTACTGATTCTTTTACTTGTAAGCGCTATAAAGATCAAAGTTCAATGTAGGAGAAAACGCAGTACGCCTCATCCCTAAGCTAAGATGCATACAAATGGGCTGGGGCGAAAAATCGAAAAAGTCGATTTTTCGCCCCAGCCCCTAAACTCATCATTCTTCTGGCCGTTCTGAATTTCCCGTTGTTGACTGACTATTTTCCGCTACCCCACGTAAGGCAAAGTACCTCAGGGCGGGGGCAAAATGTGTCATTACCACATTTTGCCCCCCGCCCCTAGCGACCTTGTTACACCTCAACTTTTAAGCTAAAATTACACACGCGGGCAGGTAGCTCAGCTGGCTAGAGCACTCGGCTTACATCCGAGAGGTCACAGGTTCGAGTCCTGTCCTGCCCAAGTTTAAAGGGAACGGCCTTTAACAAAGTGCCGTGCACCTAACATAGTCACAGGGCAAAATCAGCTTTTGACTAGGGGCTTACGCAAAATCGGTTTTTTCGGTTTTCCGTAAGCTCCCTAAAATTGCCCCCAGCCGCTTTGGATGACCTTACGCATAGACAACTTCCCTCCCCGATGGAAAAAGAACACACTGTAGGGCGTGGGCAAAATGCGCCAGTCCCGCATTTGCCCACGCCCTACACTCCCACCTATATATAGCTAAAGCTCGAAAATCTCTCCTAATTGTACAAGCAGTTGCAACAATACGGGAGGAGCAAGCAAAGAATAATATTTTTCTCCAGACTCTTCTATTATCCAAGGAGTTGTACTTACCTTCACCTCTCCCCTAGATGTAATTTCGTACCTGTATTCTGGTGTAATCTCATACTCTTCTACTAGGTTTAAAGCTTCAGAAACTTTAACTGCATTATAAAGATTAATATGCGGGACACCATGGAGCTTTAAAGCAAGATTCTGAAGTTTAAGATCCCTTTTAATCCTAGGCAGAAGGGCTTTAATTCCTAAATCATCTCCCTGCTTCGGAACCATCTTTTCTCTATCACACTCAGGGTTATCGCACATTAAATAAAATTCTTTGTGTTTTTTATCGTAAGCTACGTATTCTGTAGGTAAAAGGGAAATATGACGTGATGCTCCGCATTTTGGACATATTCTACGCCCCCTAATCCGAGCATCTATCACAGCTAACGGGACATGAATTAAAACGAACAAGTCTGGATCCTCTCTGTAATTAATAAGATCCCTAAAGTACAATGAATACGATATTTGATCCTCTGAGCGGGGGAATCCGTCTAAAAAGATCGTACGCCTAGGCAAAGAATCTATCTTCTTTTTAATAAGTGTAAGTATAAGCTCTGTAGGCTTAAGTGACGTAACGTCAGGATGTAACAAAGCTTCTATTGCCTTCTGTAAAGGGACATAGCCTCTATAGTGTTTGTCAAAGTAAGTATCATACTCCTTCTGCCTTTTCAAATATGAATTCTGAAACTCTCTTACCAAATCCCCAACGGAGATATGATGAAAAGCGTCCTGCCCCAACACCTCTTTCAGTAGGGAAAGGTAGGTACCTTTCCCAGCGAGTTTCGGGGCTAACAAATAAGCTATGAATGTATGACTCTCTAGAAATTGTTTAAGTTTCTCAATGAGCTTACCAGCTTTAAATCTAAAGTACTCATACCTATTTGAACGTTTTGATAGATTAAATTCACGGCCTGTCCCTAACCTTCTTGTATTAACAATCTTCGGATCGTAGGAGTATGCCACAGTATACACAATAAACTTATCTCACGCGCCCAGAGGGACTCGAACCCCCAACCTCCTGGTCCGAAGCCAGGCGCTCTATCCAATTGAGCTATGGGCGCTTCGCCTAATTATACCCTACGGTGGCTGGGGCCAAAAATTGATTTTTGGCCCCAGCCACACAATTAATCATCCAATATCATCATCTGCCATTGACGACGCTAAAAGATGCAATGTAAAGTTTTACACGTTTAAAAACCTACTCAACGTTGGACCCTTACTCCTAATATAGTGAGAAGTTGTACGTGTATCATACGACTCACTACCTCTTCCTCTAACATCGTACCACCTACCCCTCGCTATAGGCTGTAAATGAGAAAGAAGTATGGACTCGAAAGGTCTTACCTCTAAAGTTAACTCCCGCCCTCCTGTAGATATTCCCCAACCAGGATCAACAAAACCAGCGTAATGCGATCTAAATTCTCCTACGTACGCCTCAAAAGGTAAAAGCTCATATGCTTTCGATTCCTCTACTAAAACTTTCTCATATGTAGCGAAAATATAAAAACGATTCTTCTCCACCGGTAGCCTAGTTAAAGGCCCTGGGATTCTCCTAAAGAAAAATTCTCCGGGATTAACCTCCCCCAACTTTAAAATACGTCTAGTCTTTAAGGCTGCCCAGCCAGCAGTAGAGTAGTTAAGCCCCAGCCTTAAAAAATTCACATTAGCCACCCTCCAATCCACCCAATCCTCAGGGACTTTTTCTCCGGGATCTATAAATCTAAGTTGGAGTAAAGGCACCTCTAAGCTTAATCTAATCCTAAACGATCTTGAAATTAAAATTGCCCAAACCTCGCCTGAATAACCACGCTGCAAACGGTCGAAAAGCCCTAGATATGGATTTATTACTCGTACATGCAAATCTAATCTACCGATGCTAGACTTGGGACTCACTAGAACAGGATATGGAACACTCTTTAACCTTACCTGGAGTTTGGCCAGGTAAACTTTGAAAGGCTCCAATGGTGATTTAACGTTGTGGACCTCCTTTAGTAATCCGTGCTCCCTGTAAGCCTTAATAACGCTAATAGGGTGAAACTCCTCTGAATCTGTACTATCTTTCCCTTCTACAAGAGGAAGAATCTGATCTATAAGGTAGATCTCGTCTGTTATCCTCACGTCAAGCGAGGCTGGGGCTACATCCTCAGAATATGTCCCTGTAATTACCTTTTGTGCCATTAACCTTGCTATTTCCGTCGAACCTAGAATCTTCATGGTAGGAACCAGCCCTTATTTACTCGCAATATTTACAGGAATAGTATTTATACCCATTGCTATCAGTACCAGCCAGAGTAAAGTCATCGAATATTGGACTTAGAATCGGCTTTACATACTCTAGCAGCTTTACCATCACGCTTCTTATCTCCCAGTGGGCATACTGGCTGGTTCGCAGATAGAAGATGTGTCTCCACTCTCTAAAATTAGCGGATACTACGATCTCGCTTCTTAAACCAATCGGTAAGATTTGTCGAGCATCTTGAGCCACCCAACCTGCTTTTCTTAAACCCCTGTAGAAACGCTCAATTGTAGCTGCCATCTCTCTGAAAGAAAGCTCTGTGCCGTCCTCTAGCTTTATCTTCTCATCTGGATCTTTATGAAATGGACAAACCACGGATACTTGAAACTTGTCAAGGTTTACATTGGCGTCTCCCCTTTTAGCGTAATCAACATACCTGGTGCTCTCTTGGGTAAACGACGCCAGACGATGCCTTACCAACTCATGAGTCATTCCTCTAGAGATATTAATAAACCTAACAGTCATCAAACTATGCTCAAGCACTGAAAAATGCCCTCTTTTAATAAGCATCTCGATAAATTTCTTCGCAGTTTCTAAAGTAATCTTACCCCTAAAGGACTGATAGGAGGTACGTCCAGCCTTTTCAATGTTTAGGAGTTGACGCTTAAGTTCATTCTTGGGAGTAAGCAACTTAAAATCGCCGGGCGTGGTAAGTAGCCTCATGTTACAATCATTATATGAAGATCAAAGTCTCCAGTTATACAACACCATCTTGGCACCTTAAAGCTCTGTCTATTCTAGCTAGACTCGGATTACTAGTCATTGGGGCTATAACTTTTACCACAATCCTAGCCGTAGTAAATCCACAAACCAGAGTAGAGATTAAACGCCTTCTAACCTTTAGCCCCCCAACGTTAGTTTATTATCCTATAAAACTCTATATAGACCCTAGAATACGCGACTTTATCCCTAGCTCAAGCCTAAAAGGACTCTCTCAAATAAGCCACAACAATATCAAAAGATTCTCCTTTGTACCTGCAGAAGACCAAGCAGAAATAATAATCACCTTAAGCAAGCACGCGCAAGACTCCATATACAGAATTCCACTTCTGCCTGTAGTCCACTTTTATTCGCTAAAAGATAACGTGTCATACAAAGAACTTACTAAGGTCGCCACACTACCAGAATACAAACACATCGTTGCAACTGCCTTACCATCTGCACAGATTTATACCACTGACAAGCTACTCAATTCCCTAGCTCAACATAAAGATCTTATAGGAATAATCCCATTTAATGAACTTAAACCTTATTACAAATTACTCTACCTTTCTAATGAATACTTCCTAGACAACCCACCAAAGGGATCCTTAGGAGTCTACGTGACCGTAAGAGCAAAACCCAAGTACAGATTCGCAGTATCGATCATCAAAGATAGGCTCCATGTGTCTAATGAAGATTACTCAGAGAGCATACTTAAAGTAAATATGACAGGTGTGACTGCAATTACCCGCGGGCTGGCTATGAAAATAGAACAGAAACGCGACCCGGCATGGCCAGCCCACAAAATTGCTAAATTTCTAAAAAGCGCAGATCTAACTCATGTGTCTAATGAAGTTTCTTTCGTGAAGGGATGCAGGCCCACCCAAGGTATGAGATTCTGCTCAGCACCTAAATACGCTGAAACCCTCAAAGAGATCGGAGTCGACCTTATAGAGCTTACAGGCAATCACAACAACGACTACGGCGCTTACTGGAACACCTGGAGCATCAAAAACATCTACAACAAAAACCACTGGGAATATTTTGGAGGAGGACTTAATAAAAAAGACGCTAGTAAAATTCTTTACAAAAAGATTAAAGGCACTACCCTCGCCTTTCTGGGATATAACTACTATGACACCATCCACAACAATTACCACGCTCTTGCCACAAACACACACGCTGGAGCAAATCCCTTTATTCCAAGCCAGGTTAAAAAAGACATAGCAGCTGCCAAAAAGAAAGCTGATGTGGTTATAGTCGATGTTCAGTTCCAGGAGTGCTATGCCTATCCTCCGCGGGATATGATCTACCCTATTTGCTACAGGCCTTTAAGATCTCCAGATCAGCGGAAAGTTTTCAGACAGTTAATAGACTGGGGAGCTGATATTGTAATAGGCACTCAGGCGCATCAGCCTCAAACGTTTGAGATCTATAAAAATAAGCTTATTTTTTATGGGCTAGGAAATCTATTTTTTGACCAAATCAATTGGATAGGGACTCGCCAAGGCCTTATTCTTACCCACTATTTTTACAAAGGCAAACACATTCAAACCAAAATAACCACGACCCTTTATGATCACGATATGCAGCCATATATAACCACTGGCAAAGAGCGACAATTGCTTCTTAAGCTTTTAAATCAAGCCAGGTAGGGGGGCTTTGAGCAGAAATCGGAAAAAGTCGATTTCTGCTCAAAGCCCCCCTAAATTGCCAACCTTCTGATCGTTTTAAACCACCCCGCTAGCAGACGATTCTCAACTACCATAAAGGCAACCTGTCTTAGGATGAGGGCCAACTCTCCCCACAACGCCCCCTCGTCAAAATCTGCAGTCAAGTCGACTGACATTTAACATCGTACTTGCCCTGCCCTAGGCCGTAACATAAATAATTAACGCCAACACGATCAAAATCAATCCCTCGATTAAATGAAACACACGTATGTTTCTCTCCCTAAACTTCTGAAGCTTTAACAAATCATAACCTAAAGTAGCAACTGCCACTATAACAAGCATAGGCGAAACAAAAACAAGATTGTAATAAAGAAGATAAACCAAACCTTTAAGTGTAACCGTACGCAGCATACCCAAAATTACAATATAAGGCCCTGAGGTACACGGCAGCAAAAACAAACTTACGCCCAATCCGACTGCAAAAGCAGATTTAGGCCCTCGGGCTTTTTTTATCAGCGCTTTTAATTTATCCCGCCATGAAAACGGAACCTCCATAACAAATCCGAATTTTTTGTAGGCAATAAAATCTTTAAGATTAAGAAGACCTAAAAGCAGCGCCAAGAGAGCCAGAGCAGTCTTGATCCAAGACGCATAACTTACCAAAGAAAGGGCCTTAAGAATTCCAAGCCCCATTAAGAAATATGAAATATATACGGCCACAACAAAGCTTAAACCGCTTGCAAGAAGAGCTCTCTTACTATCCTTGTTTACAGCGCCAACTGCCATTAAAAGCAGAATAAGTACAGCGAAAGCGCAGGGGTTAATAGCATCGACCAGAGCTCCGGCTGTGACCGCAAGCCAGGTTAAATGTGTATCTTTCGCATTAGATGTTGAATTCTGAGTACCACATGAAAAACTTGTGTCTTCAGAACAAATATCTTCAGCCGATTTTCCTCCTGTAGCTGGGCCAATCGCCCTCTGCTGAGCCTCAAAGTTATAATTTTTCAAAAAGCCAATAATCTGTTTTTCGCCTACAAAATATCTATTACCAAACACCAGGAATGGGACCCCCCGACTGCTCTCTGGAACCTTCAACCTTTCAAACACGTTAGATAACTCAGCCGCATTATCTCGATTGTAATAAACCTCTCTAATAACAACATATTTATCCTTGCCTGACTCTTTCAAATACTCCTCAACCTTCTCACAATGCGAGCAGCCTTCTCCTACGTACAAAGTTGCCTTTTCAGCGGCCCTAACATTCAACGCTGCGGACACTTTATTCCCTACATTTAATCCTCCGAAAACTAGCGCTAATGCTACAAGAAGCCCTAGGAAAACCCTATAATATCCAAAAATCCCAAGCCCATGATTTTTCACATATTTTATTAGCCATTGTACTGTTACTAATGCGCTAATAAAACTCAGCAGCGTTGCAAAAAGAAGCACAGACAACTGATAA
>WFZK01000017.1 GCA_015489595.1 Candidatus Dojkabacteria bacterium
AACTATGGCATCTCTAACCTCTCTAAGTATCTGTTCACTAGATCTGTACGCTTCTCTACCCCGAGTATAGGGTACTACGCAATATGTACAAAACTGACTACACCCAGTCATTATTGGAATGTAGGCAAAAATATCTGAAGAATAGGTAGGCGAGGTATCAAGATAAGTAGGGTCTTGCCTTTTAAGAGCAAACTCGAAGGGATCCCCCTGAGAGGTTAATATAGAAGGAAGATGGCCGATATTAGTTATGTCCACAAAAACATCAACCCAAGGCATTCGCTTCTTAAGAACTTTAAGCCATTTTAAAGTGTCTTCCGCATGCTCAGGCAGATGGTCGCGTCTTACCATACATCCCGTTAAAACAACTTTAGGCTTAGAGGAGAGTTTAGCTATTCTCTGGCCCCAGGCGAGGACCTTATGCTCAGCCTTCTCTCTTACACTACAGGTCACAAGAATTATCACGTCCGCTAAGGTATAGTCTAATGTACGAATAAATCCAGCATTACGCAATACAGTATCTATTCGCTCCGCATCAGCATAATTAAACAAACAGCCGTATATTTTGATATAGTACTTAAGCATTCCTGTAGTATAATTACTTACCCTGTGGTTGTCCACTAGGGCGCGCCGAAAGGCGAGGAAAGTCCGGCCTCCTTAAAAAGCGCACAGGGGAAACCCTGGTAGGCGAAAGCTTACGGATAGAGCCACAGAAACCAGACGGGGTAATACCCGGTGAAACGCCGAAAGGCTATAGGCAATCCCTGCGCGGAGAAAGGCTTCGAGCCGCTAAGATAAATGCCCTAGAAACAGAAGCCGGCTTACAAGACAACCACAGGGTGTATTACAAAACATCTTATGGAAATAATAGAAACATACAACTACAACCTGCCAAAATACGCTATAGCTAGATACCCTCCTCCCCGCAGGGGAACTACCAACCTAATGGTCTACTTTACAGCAACTGACAATATTGTTTTTACCAAGTACCACCAGCTATACAGATTTCTCCCTCAAAATTCTATCCTAGTAAGAAACGTAACAAAGGTGATTAAGGCTAGACTGCTTCTCCCCATCAAAAACAGCTCCAAACCTCTAGAAATTCTCCTCTTGCCAGATGAATGGCTTTTCCCCCTTAAAACTCTGAAGTTTAAAGCACTTGTAAGATACCCAAACAAGAGAAGTAAACACCAGAATGTATTTAAACTCGGGAACTGGAGAATCGTAATTAACAAAATTCCGCAAACAAGATTCTTCTTTGTAGAATTTGTCCCTAAATGCCCCAAAAATATAGAAAAGAACTTCCTTAACCTCCTTGAAGAGTACGGTAAGGTCCCAATTCCCCCTTACCTGCGACGGGAAGCTCAAAAATTAGATGCTGTTCGTTATAATCCCGTCTTTAGTAAAACCCCGGGAGCTGTAGCTGCACCCACGGCTTCTTTAAATTTTACTCAAGGACTAGAAAATAGACTCAATCGGAAGGGTATAAATTTTGTAGACATCATCTTACACGTGGGCTTTGGGACCTTTGCTCCAATTACAACCGAGAACATAATTAAAAATAAGCTACATAGAGAGACAGTCCACATTAATTCTACAGCCACAAAACAACTAGAGACTGCAAAAATAAATAACATTCCTATCACCGCTGTCGGGACCACAGTAGTAAGGGCTCTAGAGAGTCTACCAAAATTTAACACTGAGCAATTTCAAACCGAACTGTTCATTAGACCACCTTTTGAATTTCAAATGATAGATATCCTTTTAACTAACTTCCACATGCCCAAATCCTCCTTACTCATGTTGGTAGATGCATTTCTGCAGTACAAAAAATCTGCAAAATCCTGGAGAGAATTATACGAATTAGCCCTCCACAAAAAATTTAGATTCCTAAGCTATGGGGATTCTATGTTAATCATCTGAACTATTCTCCGAAAACCTTTTCGTGGTTACCGATTAAGATCACAAAGGGCTTCTTGAGAATACCCCAGACGAAAGGGTCGCGAGACTCCCTCCTTTTCACAAACTCAGAACGATCAAGTACTGTGTACGTAATTGGATACTCCAACTTGACCTCAATGTTATTAATAAGCGTAGTCAATCTCTCTAGATCAGGCTTGCCCACAATAAAAAGATCCACATCGTATTTACCTTTAGGCTCCTTTAAAAGATAAAACGAGGTAAGGAGCATAAGTTCTATTTTGTCCAAGAGGCGAATATTATGCAAAAGCATCCCTCCTAGACCATAAGCTTTGTGAAAAAGACCCATTAAATCAGGATAAAAGGAGTGTTCTCGATTAAGATGATATATGTGCTTAGTTGGACTTTGATCCACAATAAGCAGCCCCGCTTGTTTTAGAAATTTAACCTCCCTTAAAACTGCATTAGGATGCTTAGAGATAAGCCTTGCAATTTCTCGAAGTCCATAAGCCTGATTAGGATCTCTATAAAACACCCAGAGGATCTCTCGCCGTGTTTCAGATCTTATAATTCCCTCAAGTGTTAAGGCATTATTCAATCTGTTCATGTTTTATTATACAGTAAAGTTGATACAATGTGAACAGTAAAGCAAAGGTGTCTACAATTTTATAGCGGTATACAGCCAAACTTTGGACAGAAACTTTTCTAGCCTCATTTTTAATTTTTGAAGGTTAAAGGTAAAACCAAATACATTCTATCGCAGGCTCAACAGTCTTCTTGACTCCAAAAGCAAGACGAAAAAGTTCCTACAAAGATACCAAAATTACAAACAACTAAAAAGTCCCTGTAGAATATTCTCTTCTTATAATTCCTACAATGATACCTAGCCTCTTATGGGAAAAAGGTCGACTCCCTCGGGAAATCCGCATAAAAACTTATATCCGCCAAGGGGAACCCCGCTTTAATTTCATAGGGGTGAAAGCGTCTCCTCAGCTTAAGTCATCCCTAGCAAAAGTCCGCTTTGCCTTACAGAAACTTAAATTTAAACTCCGATTCAAACAATTCTACATAGAATTTATTGGCGTACCCGATCGAGTCGTTCTTACCTCTCAATACTACTTAAGCCCTATCCTGGCCAGTATAATTTATCGAAATCATCCAGAAACAGAAAACTTCCCTCTAACCATAGGTGATATAGAAATAAAACGATCTGCTGCGCTGTGGAACGTCATAGAAGCTGACGAAATAACGACACTTCAATCTATAGCTGAGGTGTTAGGTATCCCTAAACTTATGCAACCTAACCAAAGAGTAGATGAAGATAAAGTGGTAGACGTAAAACCTCACCAAGCCCCAAAAAGCCAGATTAAAATCAAAAAACTGATCGTCATTGCTACTCTTAGAAAGTGTAATCTGACTAAATTAATCTCATATGATTGTAACCAATTCTACCGTAAATGGGCCATGATACACCGACACTTTCTGCAGCTAGAAACCGATAGATGCTTCCTTGTGGTTAAAAATTCAGAGATTCCAGATGAAGTTAAAATCCCTATACTTTTTTACCCGGAATACCCCCCACAACCTCAACAACTCCCAAATATCACAGAGAGACTTAGAGATCCTCAGGTCTCATTTGTTGCTCTGTTAAAGCCGTGCGCCTGCGGCGCACGGCTTTCTAGCGAGATCCCGTGTATCTGTTCTTACGGAACCATACGGAAAGCGAGCATGACCATTTTCAAAATAGCCCAAATCGCAAAAGAAATTTACATCCTAAAAAGGCCGTGCAGATTAGAGAAAACTCCTGTAGATAAACTCCAACAGATACTAACGCTTTGAGAAACGTGGAGCTTTCCTTGCTTTCTTTAAACCGACTTTCTTGCGCTCTACCGCTCGTGGATCCCTAGTCAAATAACCTGCCTTACGTAAAACAGGCTTAAAGCTTTCGTCATATCTAACCAATGCTCTAGAGAGTCCAAGTCTGATTGCATCTTTCCACCCTGTTTTTCCTCCCCCCTTTACCTTTACTGTTATCCTGAACCTACCAAAAACGCCAACCTTTTTTAATGGATCTAAAATATAATCCACGGTTAACTTATCGAAAAATTCTCTTATATCTTTATCATTAACTATATATCTGGGTTTGTTATCGTCTTTTATCTCGTAGATCCTTACCCTTGCGGTAGAGGTTTTCCTACGCCCTATGCCTTCCCAATACCTAACGTCCATAACTTAAATCTATAATTTTATCTCTTCTGGCTGCTGAGCCTGATGCTTGTGCTCAGGGCCTACATACAACTTAAGCCTGTTTAAAAAGTTCTGTGTCAGCTTATTCTTAGGGAGCATCCCTTTTATAGCATGAAGAAGAACCTTCTTCGGATTGGTCTTGAATAGATCCTTAACTCTTCTACGCTTAAGACCGCTAGGATATCCTGAGTAGGAAACCAACTCTTTATACTCCATCTTTCTTCCGGAAAGCACAACCTTCTCAATGTTAACTATCACAACAAAATTACCCAAATCCATATTAGGGACATAATCAGCACGATTCTTCCCAGCTAAATATACAGCAGCTACACTGGCAACTCGACCTAGGGGCTTCCCAGCAGCATCAATAAGATACCACTTTCTATCTACCCCAGTGTCTCCTAGCTTCCAAGTGGTCTTATTAAACATTCTTCTTAGGCTCAAAATTTAGAATCCTAACCTCAGCCATTAACGCACCGTCTCCAGCCCTAAACCTGGTCCTCTTAAGACTTAATCTAAAATCACCCTTTACCCGCTCTAGGTTCTCCAGAGCCTTTTTGAAAAATTTTCGCGTAGTAATGTTCTGTTTAAGCCACGTTTTCTTTACCAATACAGGGAGGTCTCTATTGTAATAGCTTATCTGTCTTAGAGCGAACCTTTTTAGCTCCTTAGCTCGCTTAATAGTAGTCTCAACCTTACCGTGAAGCAAAAGGCTCGTGAACAGGTTACGCAGCATAAGCTGTCCATGCGCCTTATCACTTGTATTTAAATTAAACTTCTTTACCCTTTTGTACATCTGGCCTACTCATTCACATTATTTAAGGCCTTCTTAATCTTTTCTATAGCCTTCTGCCCAATCCCAGGAATTTTGGCTATTTCATCGAGTGAAACACGCTTTAGATCTTTAATGGTCCCTAGTCCAGCTGTCTTTAATTTATCCGTTATAGATTTACCTAGCCCTAAAACCTCTATATCAGCCTCTTCGATAGAAGGTGTCTCTTGCCCCTTAACTTCTAATTCCTCTGCACCCTCCTCTTGCTCACCCTTAAGTACAGGCGTCTGTTTTAAGGTGTCGAAGAAATTAGAGAGTATAGATATTGCCTCAACTAGTGCTTTCTCTGGAGTTATTCCTCCATCGGTCTGAATCTTTAAGATAACTTTGTCATAGTCTGCACTTCCTCCTTTCCGTGACGGAACCACCTCATAAGAGACAAGTTTAACAGGAGAAAAAATTGCATCAACAGGAATTCTACCGATCTCATCCCTTAACTTATCATCTGCCTGTCTATATCCTATCCCCTTCTCTAGCGTTGCCTCCATTTGGAAATTAGCTGAATCATCGGTGATATGAGCAATAACATAATCTTTATTAACTACCTCCACCTCTCCAGGAAGCATCAGTTCCTTTGCTTTGAATGGACCTTTCTTGCCACTCACGTTCGCTGTGATGACATAAAGCTCATCTTCACCCTTAACTCTAAAACGAATATTCTTAAGCCTAAGCACAATATCAAGGACATTCTCTTTAACACCTGGAATAGTCGTAAATTCATGGGCGAGGTCATTAATTCTAATACTCGTAATTGAATACCCGGGGATAGAGGAAAGCAACACACGTCTTAAGCTATTAGCCAGAGTATAACCATATCCTTGAGGTACAGGACCAATGCTAAACACTCCATAAAGTGCACCGTCTTTTAATGCCTCGGACTTTGTCCTCTCTATTTGAATATCACTAAAACTTATCATCGACCTAAATTTACAAATTATCTTGAATAGAGCTCTACTATTAGTGATTCCTTAATATCTGGACTTATCTCTTCCCTCGTGGGGAATCTAACAACTTTACAGGTATTACCTGAGGTCTCAATCCATTGAGCAACCAGCGGAAAATCATAATCTGGCTTATACTTGTCAAAGACCTTCTCTGAAATAGTGATGGTGTCTCCGATCTCCACCAGATAAGAAGGTCTATCCACTCTCCTCCCGTTAACCTTCACATGGCCGTGTGATACTAGCTGACGAGCCGCACTTTTTGATTTGGCAAGCCCTGCTTTATATATCACGTTATCAAGCCTTCTCTCTAACAATTGCAGGAATACAAAACCTTTGTCTTGACCAGTATTCTTAGCAATCCTTACCGCGTTTTCATAAAAACGTCTGAACTGCTTCTCCCTCATCATGTACATTCTCTTTACCTTCTGTTTCTCTCTAAGCTGCCTTCCGTAAGGGGAGAGTCTGACAGGCTTATGGCCATGTTGCCCTGGACGAGTAGGCCTTCTCTTTATACCAGCCTTTGGTGAAAAGCTTCGCGCGCCTTTTAAATAAAGGTTTATTCCCTCTCGTCTGCTTAATTTTTCCTTTGCTCTATACACCATAGAACCGTGTAATTATAACTTACTTGCGAGGCTTTTTCTTAGGCCTACATCCATTGTGCGGAGTTCTTGTCACATCTGCCAGCAGAGTAATTCTTAATCCAGCGCTAGCAAGGCCTTTAATAGCCGCGTTTCTTCCCATCCCAGCGCCCTTAACATAGACCTTTACCTCTCTTAAACCATATTTATCCATCGCCGCTGCAGCAGCATTAAGGGCCGCTTGAGTAGCCGCATATGCGGTTCTTTTCTTAGCATGTTTGAACCCAACTCGCGGAGGAGAGTAAGAGACAAGAGTATTCCCGTCTTCATCAGTAATAGTCACAATGGTGTTATTAAATGTGGCTAAAATATGAGCAATCCCGCTCGTCACCTTGCGCTTAGCCTTCTTCTTTTTCTTGGGCTTAACCATAATTTACTTCTTGCTAACTTTAGGATTTAATCCGCCAACTGGAATCGCCTTACCTTTCCACGTCCTTGCATTCCGCCTGGTTCTCTGACCCCTTACAGGCAAACCAATAATGTGACGTATGCCTCTGTAACATCTAATCTCTTTCAAACGATTAATATTGTCTTTTATCTCTTGTCGTAATGCCCCTTCGACCTTGTAATTAGCCTCTATAAAACTTCTGATTTTAGCAAGCTCTTCCTCTGTTAAATCTTTAGTCCTTTTTTCTGGATCTATCTTAGTAGCTTCCAGAATGTCCATGGCTCTTTTTCTTCCAATTCCGAAGATGTATGTCAATGAGATCTTCACCTTCTTCTCATCTGGGATATTTACTCCAAACAATCGCGCCATGCCCGTATTATATCAAACTTAACCTTGTTTCTGCTTATGCCTTGGGTTAGCTTTGCAATATACGTAAACCACCTTTTTATAATACGTTTTCTTACTCCCTTTTCGAGTCGCCTTTTTACGCCTTACCACTATATAGCAATGGGGGCACCTTTTCTTAACTGAAGCTTTAACCTTCATCTGTATCTGTATATAATCTTACCTTTTTCAGGGTCATAAGGTGAGACCTCAATTTTGACCCTATCTCCTTCCGTAATAATTATATGATTTACCCTTATTTTACCTGACACATAACATATGAAGTCTTTCGTCTTTCCTTTGTACTCTACACGTACTACATACTTACCATCTGGCAATGCCTCAACCACCTTCCCTGTGAGTGTTATCATCACGCGATATTATATCAAATTGCCAGGTTGGGTGTATTTTATATTCTGGCCCTTTGCTTGTCAAATTACTCACCGCTACAGAAAAGTATCCCTCTAAAACAACATCTATAGAGGTGGCAAGCTTAACACTACAATCTCTAGGCAATCTTGCCAATGTTATATGAGGCAAAAAACGAGGAGGATACGAATCACTAAGTAAGTTATTTAATCGTTTATCTTGTAAAACGATCTTTCGAAGTCCACCGTAATATCTAAAAACCTGTCTGTTAAACTCAGTAAGCCAAATGTATTTTTTATAACTTATAAGCTTAGTGGGAGTAAGCACCACTGGGTTGCCATACTTATCCATGGCCGCTTCAGCTACCCTAACCATGTTAGGGTACAACAAGGCTGGAAAACGGGGATGGAAAAAAAGAGTCATATGAATGTTCTCTACAGGAGTCCAGCTGGCACAAGAGTATTTTTTCGAATACTTAGCTAAGATGCTCTTAAGTTCTGCTATGCTCTGATCTTTTCTAAAAAATATTCCCAAAAATAACCTAAAAAATGTCTGCTCCTTTAGCTTTTTAAGACGCCACAGAAAGGTAGCGGCTCTGCTCCCTGAAGGGCTGAGCATAGCAAAAGAGTAGGCCGCCATTAAAATGGGCCTAAATTCATACTTAGCCAGCTTTATATAAAAAGATCTTCTCTCACAATCCTGAAGTTTAGTAGCTATAAACAGACCTAACTCCTGGAAATCATACAGCCTAAACCTTCTTTTTGTAGTTTTAGGGACCTTAAGTTGGGAGAATAGCTTGTCAATCTTGTCCATGTTACATGCCGCCATGGGGAATCGAACCCCAGTTTCCGGGTTGAGAACCCGGTGTCCTAGTCCACTAGACGATGGCGGCGTGTAGGTATTATATGGGGAAATTAGGGGCAGGTCAAACGGGGCCTTACGCAAAAATCGAAAAAGTCGATTTTTGCGTAAGGCCCCAACCTACTAAGAACCTCTGCCTAATTCTTCCTAAGGGATCGTCGCAACTAGATCCCCTACTTTTAATAAATCATATATACCTAAGATATCTCTGTTATGAAAATAAATACAGCCCAAACTACGCGGCTCCCCCAATATCTCCGGCTGATTAGTGCCGTGCAAAGCTATAAAGGTCTTAACAAAAATCCCGGAAGGAGTTCTTCTGTCTAACATCAACAGTCTAGGGCCATACAGTGGTGTAAGTCCTTGATCTCTCTTAGAGGCCACTCTCCAGACCGTGTAACTCATTGCTCTACCCTTGCGGGGATCCCCCGTAGCTATTGTAAATATCTCACACCCATTTTTTCGTTGCAGATAAGCAGTCTGCTCAGAGACGTCAACCACCAGCTTTGGCCTCACCCCATACCTGGAATACGCATCCTGGTACTTCTTTTTACTAATAACACAAACAAGTCGCGACCAATCGAGTACTTCAGATAGAGTTAACCTTTCTAGCTGATTTGTCAAATTTATCCTTGAAAATCGCAATACTATCATGCTAGAATAAACATTCATTGCGAGTACGATAATAACTATACAAAACAATAAGCTTTCTAATATTACAAGTCTCCAAAGATGGCGCATGTTATCACAGCGGACGGCTTAACTCAGATAAAAAAACGTATTAAAGAGCTTGAACAAAAAATTATACCCAAAATAAAGGAACGTTTCAAAAGAGCCAAAGCAGAAGGCGACTTAAGAGAGAATAATCCTTACCATGATGCTAAGCAAGAGCTAGGAGAAGCTTTGGCTGAGCTTGCGTACCTTAAAGATATAGCAAGACAGGCAAAGGTAGCAAAATCCACCGCAAACGGCGCTATCCAGATAGGAAACACAGTAAAAGTAAAAATTAATGATCAAATCAAGGAGATTCAAATCACCTCCCCTGTTGAGGCAAATCCTTTAGAAAACAAGATATCCTACGAATCTCCAATAGGCAAAGCAATTCTTAATAAAAAACCCGGATACAAGATAACTCTCAGACTCGAAGGTGGGGCACAGATAAAGATCGAAGTGATAGAGATCTTAAAATAACGCTATCCTCAAATAGCTTACTAGAAGTAAAATAATAAGGAGTCTTAAAACCCACGGATGTTTCTCGCCAAGAACATACTTTTTATAAACCTCGGGGAAGAGGAGATCCAAGCCAAGCACAAAAGCGCTTAACATAGATATCCCATAATAGACTGGTAAAGAATAGACTCCACGGTGACCAAATAGGGTTAGAACAGAAAAAAGCCCCAGACCGAAAATTAAATATCTAAAACGAACCAACATTAGTGTGTATAGTCCCAACAAAAAAAGTACTATAGCAGCCCATGCATACCGATCTGATAAGTCTCCCCTCACAGCCAAGTAAAAAAAGATTTTATTTACAAAGAAAGCCCATATTATGCTTAAAAATACAAAAAGTTCCAGAAATTGAAAATCTAAGGAACCCCTTAATTTTAAACTCACATTAAAAATAACAAAAAGTACCCCCCACAACATTAGAGCGGCAACAAAAACCAATATGAGATTCTCAAAGGATGGCAAAAAGATATACGCCAAGCTCCAAAGCACCCAGCTTACCAAAAAAATCAACCAAAATCTCCTAAGCAAAAAGAAAAAGTCGCGCAACACTAACAACCATACTCCAAGCAAAAACACCACTCCCACCAACCTAACAACAAGTGGTAGGGGTAAGAGCACACCACTTAAAACCCAGGTTAAAAACAACAGGCCTTTATATTTAAACCGCAATCCAGCCACCATTTACCTCAAGCATCAAAACTAAAAAAACAACGAGAGATGAGAAAAGTTCTATTAGAGCGTGATAGTCCTTCTTTACTAAGACATACAACAAGCCTCCTATGGAGGAGATGATAAATCCCAAAGCGCTCCCAAGAAAAACAAGAGGCGAGGAGCTTAAGCCTTTAACCGACAGGCCACCTGTAGCGTGAGCCCTATTGCTAGATGGACGCGAGATCTGCTTTACAAAACTTATTACGGTTCCATCTTTAGAAGTAGCCACGAAACTTACCCTCTCAACATCGCGCTTTTTTATAAATCTGGCATGATCAGAAGTAACTACCTGAACACTTCCCCCATATTCTATTTGCAACGAAGCGACGTTAAATCTTTTATAAAAGTCCGAAGGCAATCTTACCTCAACAAAATCCCCCTTATAGTAGGCATCTACTACAGATGTAATTCTATTTATATCTATCTCCTGATCAATCACCCTATATGTCACAGAGTCATACAATGGTTCGTTTCTTAAACCACGTGCCCTAATAGTAAGTTTGTGCGTACCTAATCCGGGGTAAAGCCTAGTTTCCACATAATTGTCTTTAAGCCTAAAGGATTCGATAAATTTCTCATCTGAAAAGAGATTTACTCTATTGTTCTTTAAATTCTTGCCCTTTACCCGAACGCTAACCACCGCGCTTTTAAGGATCTGGCCCTCATGAGGATTAATAATGGCCACCACTGGAATCCTAGGAGTAGCAAAACTCACAGAAGAATCATTTCCAAAAAGAGCTACTACAAGATAAACCTCTTCACCCTTCAACGTCCCTTTTACCACAGCTATCCCCACATCTTTGAAATTCTTATCTAAAATGTTCTCCCTATGTGAAGGGCTAGCCATCCATGCATCTACTACGTCCTTGGCATCTGCAAAACCCTTAGCTAAATTCTCTCCAGCATAAGTGTAATCATAACCGGCTTTAAGGATAAATTGCCAAGGTGTTTCTCCTGACGGCCCAAAATGCGCCCAATATTGTTTGGAAAACATACTGTAAGCTTTATCATAAGCGGCTTTCGTGAGCCTCTGATTAAGAGCAAGTGGCGCCAGACCATAAGATATGCGTTCTTTATTTATTATCTCCGCAATATGGAGATTTGAAAGATCTAAGGCAGCAACCTGTCTTATGCCGCTTCCTCCTAAAATGAACAGAAGAACAGTAACAATCAGAAAAAACGTATAGAGATATCTCATTTTCTATTATACACAAACAACGCTTAAGTTCTTCAAACCCAAAGGCCCAGTAGACTCTCAAAAGACTTTAAATCCTGCTATGCAAATAAAAAAGCGCCGCGCGCTTCGCGCGCGGCGCTCGCCTACACAACAATGCCTGTGCGATTAAGCAACCGCCTCTTTAAACTGGCGAGCCGGTCGGAAAGCAGGCACGTATCTGTCAGGGACGTTCACAACGCGATCAGTACCAGGAACGCGGCGCTGACCACCCTTGCGCATCCTCCTGACAAACTTACCTAAACGTGCCAAGCGGACCTCCTCGCCGTTCTTTACTGCCTCGACGATAACATCCACCAATGCATCGATAAACTCAGCAACTGCCCTCTGGCTCATGCCAGTACGAGCAGCCATTACCTTGATAAGCTCTGCCTTTGTCATGGCCAATTACCTCCTTGTATATTTTTGGTTATTTATACGACAATTTTGGGTCTGTTGTCAAGAAGTGTGGGGGCGTAGGACAAAATGTGTCAATACTCAACCCCCCTGCCCCTAAACCAAGCCGGCTTTTTCATAGTAGCTGAAGATCTCCTACCGGCAGGATAATCTAAGAGAGTCGGAGGAAGGGCAAGCTAGGAAGACTGGGGCCTGTGGGCAAAAATCAGCTTTTATGATTTTTGCCCACAGGCCCCAGCATAAGCCTCTAGAACACTCCAAAACCGCCTTGCTCTTCTATTTCTCCTTTCTGCTCGGCTTGCCCGCCTTTGCTTGTGCCCTAACTTCACGAATCACAACCACCTCAACTTCGCCCGGAAACACACCTGACTCTTGAATTGCCTTGGCTATATCCCTTGCCAACAGCACAGCTTCTTGATCTGAAACCTGACTTGGCTTTACTATAACTCTTAGCTCCCTACCGGCCTTAACCGCATATATCTCTTCTGCCTTATCCCCTGCAACCTCTAGCGCCTTCTTCTCTAAACTCTCGACCCTTTCGATGTAGCTGTCCAGGTTCTCTTTTCTTGCTCCTGGTCTAGCTCCCGAGACCGCATCTGCGATCTTTAAAATCTCGGCAATAATTGATTTAGGCTCCACATCTCCATGATGAGCCTCTATAGCATTAATAATAATCTCATCAAGTCCATATTTCCTAGCCAGATCAGCACTAATGAAGTGATGTTGCTTCTTAATCTTTCCTGTAAACACCTTACCAATATCGTGTAGTAAAGCCGCAATCTTTAGCTTTTTAATATCCTCTTCCTTAAGCTTAAGCTCTCTAGCTATAAATTCAGCGATCCTCATAACCTCCAAAGTATGCTTGTACAGATTTTGGCCTAAGCTTCGTCTAAACTTCATCCTTCCTAAAAGAGGATAAAGCTCTTTAGGTGCATCATACCAGCCTGCTTCTTCTACCATCTTTCTGCCTGCTTTCTCTAATTCTTCAGCCACTAATTTTTTAGCTCTGGCTACCTGCTCTTCAATTGTCCCCGGATGAACCCTCTTCCCCTTAAGAAGATTCTCCAAGGCAATTCTAGCTATCTCTCTTCTTACTGGGTCAAAAGATGAAAGACCTATAGTATTCGGAGCCTCATCAATAATTACATCCACCCCGGTTGCCCTCTCTAGAGCTCTTATATTCCTCCCGTCTTTCCCTATGATTCTACCCTTTACCTTCTCATCAGGGATCTCAACCCTGGTGACAGTAGCTTCATCTATATAGTCCGTAACGATACTTTGCAAAGTATCAACAATTAACTTCTGAGCGTACTCTTGAACCTGCTGTTCTACCTTCTTCTTTGCCTGATTTAAACGCTCAGCTTCAAACTCTCTGACCTCCTGCTCGACCTTGGCAAGAAGCTCCTTCTTAGCCTCCTCTCGAGACAAACCAGAGATCTCTTCAAGCTTTTCCAATAAAGAAGCTCGGGTACGATCTAGTCTTTTTAGCTTTTCAAACAGCTCTTCTTCCTTGGCTATAAGCTCCTTTTCTCGAGCTTTTAACATCTCCTCTCGTTCTTTAAGTTGGGCAAGCTGTGCATTGTACTGAGATTTGACTCGTTCATAGAATCTTTTTGCACTCTCGCGAAGCTCTCTGGCTTCTTTCTCTGCATCTGCAAAATGTTTTTTAGCGATCTGCTCAGCAAGTTCCTGAGCCTTACGTTCTATAGACGTCTCCCTGCTCTTAGAAACTATAAACCTATCATATAAGCCATAGCCAATAGCTCCTACAGCAAGACCTATTCCTAGTGATAATAGATCAATCATATTAGCATACTCCAAATTTAACTACAAAAGGAAAGACAGCCTTTACCACGAAGGTGACGACTCTGCCACCTTTTTCAAATTTTGGCTAAAATACGGATTCATTTTTCTAGCTCTTATTATCTAAGACCGTCTTTCCTTTAAGCTGTAAGTATTATACTATATTATTACGATGGAAGTTGTAGGGTTTATAGGCCCACCAGGAGCGGGAAAAGACACGCAAGCAGAAATTCTTGCAACAATGGCCCAGCATATTAAAGCGATATCTATCGGCGAACTCCTCAGAAAAGAAGCTCATTCAAACTCATATCTAAGAGAACTCATTAAGAAAGGGCTCTTAGTACCCGATTCGATTATCCTTAAACTGATGAGGCAAGCAGTAAAAATGTACAAGAAAGATTACTCCACGCTTATAATCACAGGAGTGCCGCGAACGGTTACCCAGGCAGAATGGATATGCAATAGTGACTCATTTAGGCAGGTTATCTTCTTTAGGCTTTCGGAAGAAGAAGCTATCCAACGGCTAACCAATAGACTAGTATGCCCCACGTGTGGAAAGATATATCACCCTGTTCTTAATCCACCTAAACACGACACCCTATGTGACCTTGATGGCACTCCGCTCGTGCGCAGGGAAGACGACAAGCCAGGCGCTATAAAACAAAGATTTCATACCTATAAAAGAACCATGCAAGATGTGCTCAGACGGCTTGAAGAATGCACCAAGCTTAAAGAAATAGATGCAGGCAAAAGCATCCCGGAGGTTACTCAGCAGTTAAAAGTACTCCTTGGGCTCTGAAACAGTAGAATATATTGCCTCTACTTGTCTTAAGGTGTCGATAATTACTGAAGCAACTATCAAGACCCCAGTACCTGTGACCACTAAAGTCGGTAACTTAAGCGAAACTACAAGAATATTCGGTAAAAGCACTAAAATACCCAAAAGAAGTGCTCCCCAGAAAACAGTGTAGATTAAGACCTTCTTAAGGTACTCCTCGGTAGCCTTTCCGGGTCTTACCCCACGAACAAATGCTCCTTGCTTGGCTAGGTTTTCTGCCACCTCCTTGGGTCTAAACACCAAGAAAGCCGAAAATACTGTAAACCCGACGGTTACCACCAACATCAAAAGGTTGTTGACCCAAAAGTTGTTCATCCAAGTGGAAACCACGCTAGCTATGTGAGCTATGGTAGGCCATCTGTTTTGTTTAGCCAAAAAATTAGCAACCACCACTGGCATTCTAACTACAGAGATAGCAAAAATTACAGGCATAACTCCTGCAGGATTAATAGGAACAGGAATAAAGTTTTCCTGGCCAGCGAACCCTGTAGCTCTCACCCTTTGAGCATACACTACTGCTATTTTGTATACAGACAGCGCAATGACTATAGCAAGGATCAATATCACTAAAAGCACTAAGATTAGAGTTAGCTTCTGCCAATCATAGATTAAAACCCTCCAAGCATAACTTAAACTTGTGGGTATAGAGACTAAAATTCCAGCAAGAATGATAATCGAGGAGCCACCACCTAAACCAGCCTCAGAAACTAGCTCTCCTAGCCACATTGTAAAGGTAGCCCCAAATACAAAAATAGAGATTACTGCTGCTACATCCACAGGTCCATTTACTGATAAGATACTTACAGGTAAACCGAATTGTTTACTAAAGCTAGTCAAACCGAAATAAACCACAAAAGCCTGAATTATGGCTAGAGGTACGGAAAGAAGTCTAGTATACATAGTCAAAGTTCTACGTTCAATAGGCCCACCAGAGTATAACTCTTTAATTGAAGGGACAACTGCACTTAAGAGCTGAAAGATATAAGAAGCATTAATGTAAGGACCTAACCCCACCGTAAGGATACTCAAACTCGCAAAAGCACCGCCTGAGAACATGTTAAATATCTGCAAAATATCACTCTGCTGCACTATCGCCTTAAACACCTGCAAATTTACGCCAGGTATAGTCACTGCAGAAAGCAGTCGAAAGACCAAAAGAATAAAAAGCGTAAACAAAAGCTTAGATCTAATCTCACGAATTTTTAAAGCATCTTTAATCTTTCTTAGCATTCTCGATAGACTCTCTTGCCCCCTGTGTTAAATAGATACCTTTTACTTCAAAAGGGACTTTTAGCTCTGCCTTTCCATAAATTCTAACCTTTTTACCTTGAGGGATTCTAACACCGAGTTGCTTTAAAAACGGAATATCTACCACCACATCAGGCTCGGTAATTCTCTCAGCCAGCCATTTTATATTCACGCTTACCCACCTATCTAAGCCCTTAAATCCCCTACCTCTATACTTAGGTATTCTTCTATGAAAAGGAGTGTTTCCACCTTCAAAATACGGCCTTACCTCTCCTTTACCCCTAACCTTCTGACCTTTTTGACCGAATCCTACAGTATGCCCACCTTTGCCGCTACCGTAACCCCTACCTCGACGCTTTGTTAGCTTCTTAAGCTTTTTTAGAAGGTTTTGAAACATTTAATGCTTCTTCTCTTAATTTATTAAGCAAAACAAAAGTACAGTAGGCATTAGCTATAGGATTTGAAGATCCCAATCTCTTAGCTACTACATTCTCATATCCTGCCACTTCTAACACCTTTCTTACTGCTCCACCAGCTACAACTCCTGTACCCACGCGGGCTGGTTTTATGATCACCTCAGCTGCTTTGAACTTGCCCTCGATCCTATGAGGTACTGTCTTCCGCTCCTGATCTATTGGGACCTTTACCATTTTGTTTTTCGCCTTATCAATAGCCTTGCGAATAGCCTCGGGTGCATCAGCACCGTGTGCTAAAGCAATTCCCACCTTCCCGTTTTTATCTCCAACCACAACCACAGCTGTAAATCGAAGCCTTTTTGCACCAGCTGTAACCTTTGCTACCCTTTTTAAACTTATAAGCTCATTAACCAGATTTTCTTCTGCCACTTTCATCAACTAAAAATTTAAACCGGCTTCTCTTAAACCTTCGGCAAGTGCCTTTATTTTACCATGATACTTGTATCCGGATCTATCAAACACTATTTCTTTTATCTTCTGATTAAGAATCATCTTCCCCAAGATTCTCCCTACCTCTAAAGCTTGCTCTACCGGCTTCTTCTCCGCAAGTTTTGGATTCTCCTTAAGAAGCTTCTTAGTACTGTAGGCGGCAAGAACCTGCCCTGAGTTTTGATCTATAAGCTGAGCATATAGGTATCTATTAGACTTATGCACAGAAAGCCTGGGTCTATTCGTAATGTACTTAAGTCTCGCTCTAATTCTTTTTCTTCTACTTACAAGATCCATACTAAGCAACTATTGTTTTAACTACTTTCTTTCTAATCTGCTCTCCTTTGTATCTAATGCCCTTCCCCTTGTAGGGCTCCGGCGGTCTAAGCTGCCTTATATAAGCTGCGAATTGACCAACCTTCTGCTTATCTATCCCACTTATCTTTATCTCAGTCTGGCTAGGTACCTCAACTTTAAGATCTGAAGGGATTTCAACCTCAATAGGGTGTTTATAGCCTATATTTAACACCAACTTATTACCACTTAACGCCACACGGTAACCCACGCCGTGCAACTCTAACTCCTTGGTATAACCCTCAGTTACCCCTATAACCATATTGTTAATAAGCGACCTGATAGTACCATGCATCATTTTAAACTGCCGCTTATCCCCCTTTCTTGTCACAATCACTTTATCATCCTCTATCTTTACCTCTACTAACGACGGTATATCAAGCTCCAGTGTACCCAATGGACCAGAAACTATTATCTTATTATCTTTAATTTCAACCTTCACCTTCTCTGGTATTGGTACTGGCTGATTGCCAATTCTAGACATTGTTTACCATATCTCACATATAATTTCACCACCTACATTCTCTTTCTTTGCCTCATTAGAGGTCAAAATTCCCTTCGGTGTTGATATAAGGACAACGCCAACTCCGGATCTTACGGGAGTAATCTCTTTAACTTTTACGTACAATCTTCTGCCAGGCTTAGAGAAAAATTTAACATGGCCCACATAGGGCGTGTACTTATCTCTGTACTTTAATCTTACCCTTAGCTGCTTCTTATCTTCTGTCTCTTCATAGTTCTCTATAAACCCGGCCCTTTTTAAAGCATCAAGTGCAGCCCTGATGATTTTGAAATTATTCAATAGAACCTCTTTTTTAAACACTGCCGAGGCATTCTTAATTTTTATTAAAGCATCACCCAATGTATAGTTTACAGACATACTTACTACCAACTCGACTTAGTTACCCCAGGAATCTCTCCTTTATGGGCTAATTCTCTAAAGCAGATCCTACACAAACCGAACTGCCTTAAATATCCACGACGTCTACCACAACGCGAACACTGGTTAAAAAGTTTTGTCTTATGCTTTTTGCCCCTTTTCACCTTCTCCACTAATTTTTGATACTTGGCCTTTTTGGTCCTTCTTGACATAGCTTAATCTTCTTTAAAAATAAATCCTAGTTTCTCCATTATGAACTTACTTTTCTGTGGCTCTGAATTCTTAAAATGAATGGCTATTGATAGCCCTTTGACCACATCTACTTTCGCCGGATTTATCTCCGGAAACACTAAGTATTCTACCAAACCCAGGGTATAATTACCATCTTTATCAAAAGCTTTCGGATTAATACCACGAAAATCTTTAACTCGTGGCAATGCTAACTTTACCAATTTATCTAGAAAATCCCACATCCTCCTTCCCCGCAAGGTTACTTTAATGCCTATGACATCTCCTTTACGAACATTAAACTCTGCAACGCTTTTTCTGGCCCTTGTAAATACAGGCCTCTGGCCTACTATGGCCATAAGATTGTTAAAAACCTCTTCCATAGCCTTCTCATCTTTGGCCTGATCGCCAATGCCGATGTTTATTACAACCTTCGTCGGCATAGGGACGGCGTATTTGTTCTTAACACCGAACTCTTTCATAAACGCAGGAACCACCTCTTTTTCATAAATCTCTTTAAGATGTAGACTTTTCTGCATTCTTCTTACCCTTTACTTTAGCTTTTTTATCAATCGGCTTGCCACACTTTTTACATACCCTCATTTTCTTACCATCTATTACAGCTATCTCCACTCTCGTTGGCTTACCACAATGAGGGCACACCAGCATTACATTCGATATATGTATAGGCGCTTCAATTTCGAATATTCCGCCTTTTTGATTTTTCCCCAAAACACCTTTTTTAATATGCTTCTTCATCTTATTTACCCCCTCAACAAGAATCCTGTCGTTACCAATGAGCCTCTTAACAACTCCGATCTTCCCTTTATCGTCTCCTGTTATAACCTGAACTTTATCTCCTATTCTCAGTCGCCTCATAACACTTCCGGTGCCAATTGAGTTATCTTATCAAAGCCATAGGCCTTAAGTTCTCTTGCAACAGGACCAAAGATTCGAGTTCCCTTTGGGAACTTTGTATCAGCATCCAATATTACCACAGCGTTATCATCAAATCTAATGTATGTACCATCGTCTCTCCTATACTCTTTTTTTACCCTCACTACCACAGCTCTGTGCATCTCGTGCTCTTTAACACTCCCGTCGGGACGGGCTTTTTTAATAGTTACTCTTACTACCCTCCCCACAGAGACAGATTTAGTAGCGCTGCCCCCGTAGATACCTATAATTTGAGCCTCAAGAGCACCTGTATTATCCGCTACTTTTACGTATGATCCTATTCTAAGCATTGCTTCTAATTTTTTCTATTTTATCTTCAGGAACTACTACAAAATGCTTCAACTTAGAAAACCGTCGTGAGGCCATTATGTAAACATCCTGGCCTATTTGTAAATCCTCTTCAGAGTGGACCAAAAAGTGTTTACGAACCGTGATGACCTTTTTATATCGAGGATGAATCATGGTTCTTTCTACCAAAACCTTGAACGTTTTATCACCGCTCTTTTTTACGACCTTTCCCTTAAGTATCTTTCTTGCCATGCTTTAGCTGGTTTATCTTAGTAAGAATTCTCGCTATCTCTTTCCTAGTCTCCTTAATAAGGTGTGTTTTTTCTAACTTACCTTCAAGTTTCTTCTTATACAGCTGCTTTAATTTTTGCCGCAGCTTATACAGCTGACTCTGAAGCTCTCCCTCCTTAGACGACATTTTCTCGCGTTATGAACTTAACCCTAACCGGAAGTTTATGTTTGGCCCTTCTGAATGCTTCCACCGCTGTATCATAATCTACACCTCCTAACTCGAAGATAATAGCACCCTTTTTAACGATCGCTGCGTAGTGATCCACATCTCCTTTCCCTTTACCCATCTTTACCTCGGCTGGTTTTTTGGTTACAGGTCTATCTGGGAAAACACGAATCCATAGCTTTCCCTTCCTCTTAACATACCCTATTATCGCCTTCCTGGCTGCGTCTAGTTGTCTTGCTGTCAGTAAAACATTGTCCATCACCATCAAACCGTATAGGCCAAAATTTAAGCGATCACGAACAGGTGCCTTCTTATCAGGCACTATTTTAAAAGGTTTTCTATACTTTACCCTCTTTACTTCAAACATGCCCTTAATTATATCACTTAATTAGTAAATATCACCTTTATAAATCCAAACTTTAACGCTTAAAACACCTGCGTTAGCAGTTTCCGCTCTTTCGTACGCGTAATCAATATCAGCTCTTAGTGTGTGGGTTGGAACCCTTCCGAACCCCTTTTTATACAGATTTGCATGCTCACCTCCAGTTAAACGACCTGAGACCCAGATTTTGGCACCCTTCACTCCCCCTTTCCTAATAGATTCTAATGCTCTTTTTACCAACGTTCTGACGGGACGGCGTTTCTCAATCCCTCGCGCTATCTGTTGAGCTACAAGAGCTGCAGAGATATTCACTTGTTTCACATCGCGAATCTTTACCTCTATTGCATCAAACTTTAACTTCCTCTTAAGCTCCTTTTTCACCTCTTCAATTAACTGACCGCCTCTACCGATTGCCAGGCCTGGCCTAGCAACATAGACAATGATCTCTAACTTTAATGGAGTTCTGTTTATCTCAATTTTCTCCACACCTGCAGAAGTGAACCTATCACGCAAAAATTCACGAATAAAGATATCCTGCTCTAACGTTTTAGCAAAACCTCGTTTACTCTTATCAAACCAATTAGAAAGCCAACTCTTAATCACTCCTAATCTAAACCCATACGGGTGTATCTTATGCCCCATACCTTAACTCAACGAATATATTAGCTCTATAGTTTCTAATAATCCTGATCCTACCATGGGCTCCGCCATGGCCTCTTTTCTTTAATCGTTTAGTACCATCGGTTGCCCAAATCCTATAGATGGTAAGCTTAGATGGGTCTAGCTTAAAATTATTCTCTGCATTTGCGATCGCAGATCTTATGACCTTAGCTGCATAATGAGCTGCCTTTTTATTTACCAGCTTTAGCTCCTGAAGTGCGTACTGTGCATTATGGCCTCTAATTAGGTCAAGCACAGGCGCAATCTTTTTAACTGAAAGTGGTATATTTTTCACGTTCGCTCTGATAATTATATCTGCCATACTTTAATCTTCCTTCAAATAACGACCTGTAAACGCATAAACTTTAGAAATCTTACCTTTCTTAGCATGTCCCTTAAAGTTACGAGTCATAGCGAACTCTCCAAGCCGGTGTCCTACCATCGATTCTGTGATATAGATTGTTTTAAAATCTTTACCTGTATGAACCGCAATTTTTAGCCCTACCATCTCAGGGAATATAGTGCAAGCGCGATCCCATACCTTAAGTACAACATCTTTTTTACCCTCTTTTACAAGCTTTAGGACCTTCTTGTAGATCTTTGGATTTATGTATGGTCCTTTCTTCAGTGATCTAGACATACCGGTATTTTACCAAATTTATGCTTTATATCTAGGCTTAATTATAAACTTATCTGTACGCTTGTTCTTTCTTGTGCGAGTACCTATTCTATGACCCCACGGATCCTTCGCCGGCCTTCCTGTTCCTGTTCTTCCTTCACCACCTCCATGTGGATGCGCTTGAGCATGCATTGCCACCCCACGGACAGTAGGTCTTATTCCCATATGCCTTTTTACTCCTGCTTTCCCTAGCTTCTCATGCATATGCTCCTCGTTACCTACTATACCTATAGTCGCCATACAATTACCATGAATTAACCTGATCTCCTTCGAAGGCATTCTAACCTGAACATATTTGCCCACAACACCTTGCACTTGAATCCCAACGCCTGCAGCTCTACCTAAGACCCCTCCTCTACCTGGATACAGCTCTACGTTATGAACATAAACCCCTGAAGGGATATTTTTAAGCAACGTAGCATTACCTACCTCTAACGGGACCTCTTCTTTGCTGGATATAACCTCATCTCCGACCTTAAGTCCAGCAGGCGCTAAAATGTACCGCTTCTCCCCATCTGCATACTGAAGAAGAGCTATGTTTGCAGTTCGGTTGGGGTCATACTCTATAGATATAACCTTGGCCGGAATGTCAAACTTGTCTCTCTTAAAATCTATTATTCTATATTTTCTACGAACTCCGCCTCCCCGATGGCGCACAGTAATACGACCCTGATTGTTCCTACCCGCTGCCTTCTTAATAACCTTAAACAAAGAGGCGGGTCCCTTCGGCTTCTTAGCTAAACCAGACCTATCAACTCTTACCATTCCACGCCTTCCTGGAGTTGTAGGTTTATAGTGCTTTAACGCCATCTCTATTTAATATTAAACTTAGCAAACTCAACTTTCTCTGCAAACTCTATGTAGAATTTTTTATAACCTTTCTTAACATATTTTTTTCGAGTCAACAGATTCTGTTTAACCTTAGGAGGTATTCTAACAGATCTTACTCTAACCACAGTATAGCCATAGATCTCCTTAAAGAATCTCTTTATGTCATCTTTGGTGGTGCGTACAGGAGCCTTAAAGGTATAAACCCCTTGATTCTTAGCTAGATTCATACTTTTTTCTGTAATCACAGGTTCTATTTTAAGCATATTTAGCCAAACGTTTATTTAATATATCTAAAGCTTTCTTTGTAACTAACAGATGCTGATTTCTATAGAGATCGAATGGTGACAAAAGCTGAGCCCTTCTTACTCGAACCTTCTCTATATTGCGAAACGATCTGGCAAGATCCTCTTCTCTAAGGTCAAGTACAAGAGCCACTTTAAAAGGATGCAGCTTTACGGTCTTTAACCACTTGTAAGCTTGCTTAGTAGAAAGGGGCTCCTTAGGCTCTGCAATGCCAACTATACGCTGCCCTCTTGCATACTGAGTTAGCATAAATGAAAGGACTCTTATTCTTTGCTTTTTATTAGCATGCAATCTTACCTTATGTGGTTTAGGACCGTGAGCTACTCCACCGCCTACCCAAATAGGTGAGTTTACTGATCCTGCTCTTGCCCTACCTGTGTGCTTCTGAGGCCAAGGTTTCCTATCAGGATGTGACACTTCTCCCCTAGTTTTTGTGCTCTTTGTACCCTGATGAATGTTTGTTAAATAAACTCGCATCAGTTGAGAAAATTCATCCTCAGAGATATCTTCAATTGGTAGATTAAGTTCTACTTCTTCTACCTTTTCTCCTTCTAAATTGTAAAACGGAATCTTAACCTTCATTTATCTTTAAGATAACAATTGAGCCATATTTGCCAGGCACCGCGCCTTTAATAAGTACATATGTTCTTCCATCCAGTTCTAACTTGTCAACCACCTCGAGATTTTTAACAGTAACGCGTTCATTGCCCATTCTACCTGCCATCTTTTTCCCCTTTAAGACCCTACCTGGAGTCTGAGCTCCGATTGCACCGGGGTGCCTTTCTCTATCTGACTGACCATGGGTCTTAGGCTGTCTGCTAAATCCCCACCTTTTGATGACACCTGCGAAGCCCTTCCCCTTACTTATTCCAGTAACATCCACCTTCTCCCCTTGTTCTATCTTATCTACCAACTTATCTCCTATCTTAGCGGACTTAAACTGCTCTTCATCTACAATCACCTGCACCACTTTTTGAGGCACATACCCTAACTCTTTAAACTGCCCAGACTCAGGCTTAGTGGGACGCTTCTTAGTCCCATAACCTACAAGGAGAGCAAAACGTCCATCTTCTAGTTGTCTTTTGCCCGCAACTACAGCTTCTGTAATATCAACAACGGTAACTGGTGTCACCCTGTACTTTCGAATCACCTCAGTCATCAATTTTTTAACCCCTAGAAGTATCATGGTACTGCATACTACTTTAATACTACAGATACTCCAGCTGGCACCTGTAGATTCTTAAGCAAATCAATTGTCTGTGTATTAGGATCTGTGATAACCAAGAGCCTGCGATGAATCCTCATCTCAAAGTGCTCTTGCGAGGTCTTGTATATATGAGGAGACCTATTTACAGCCCAAACACGTCTTTTGGTTGGCAACATAATCGGGCCATTTACACTGGCTCCACTCTTCTTTACTGCATCGATTATGTTGCGAACCGTTGTATCTAAAACCTTTACATCATAGGCCTCTAGCCTTACCCTGATTTTAAGTCCCCCACTTTCAGCCATCTTTTGTTAAGTTACAAATTAAAAAGGCGGCGGCGCGAAGCGCCGCCGCCTTGCCCTTACTTGAGGATCTTGGTGACTACACCAGCCCCAACTGTAATACCACCCTCACGGATGGCGAACCTCATCCCTTCCTCAATCACAACCGGTACTATAAGCTTTACGGTAAGGTTTACGTTATCGCCTGGCATAACCATCTCAACTCCCTCAGGTAACACGATCTCACCCGTAACGTCCGCAGTTCTGATATAGAACTGTGGTCTGTAGCCACTCACAAATGGCTTATGCCTACCACCCTCCTCTTTCTTAAGCACATAAACCTCAGCCTCAAACTCCTGATGCGGAGTCACAGTACCAGGCTTTGCTACTACCATTCCTCTTTCAACCTGATCTCTCTCTACTCCTCTTAGCAAGATACCAATGTTATCACCAGCAACAACCTCGTCAAGAGGCTTTCTAAACATCTCCAAGCCTGTAGCCACGGTCTTTATAGGCTTATGCCCCAAACCTAAAACCTCTACCTCTTCATTAACCTTGAGCCTACCTCTTTCTACCCTTCCGGTCACTACTGTACCTCGACCAGTAATTGAGAATACATCCTCAATCGGCATAAGGAATGGCTTATCTTCCTCTCTGGGTGGAAGCTTAAAGTACTCATCGATCTGAGCCATGAAATCCCTTATCTTCTGAAGCTCTTCCTCGTTGCCCTCAGCAGCCTTAAAGGCATTTACTCTAAGCACTGGGCAATTCGTATCGTACTCATACTTTGCTAAAAGCTCCTTAGCCTCTTCCTCAATAAGATCAAGGAGCTCTGGATCATTAGCATCCTCAAAAATATTGATCACAATAGCCATCTGAGGCACACCCACCTGACGAGCAAGCAACACGTGCTCACGAGTCTGAGGCATTGGACCATCAGCAGAGCTGATAACCAAAAGTGCACCATCCATCTGTGCAGCACCTGTAATCATGTTCTTAATGTAGTCTTTATGCCCTGGCGCATCGATTAATGCATAATGTCTATTTGGTGTCTCGAACTCTACGTGAGCAATCTGAATTGTAATACTCTTCTGTCTTGACTCAGGAGGTTTGTCCAAAGACTCTGCAAGCTCCTGCCACTTGTCAGGATGAAAAGCCCTAAGAAGTCCCCTTACAAAGGTGGTTTTACCGTGGTCAATATGACCTAAAGTTCCGATGTTAAAGTGTGGTTTTGCTCTCTCTGCCATTTTGTTTTGATTAATAACTTATATATGGCTTAGTTATATTACCAAATTTTACTCACCTATGCAAACTGATCTGGGCTGGTGCCAAAATCGAGCTATTACGATTTTGGCACCAGCCCAGATTCAGAATTGCACATTCATACGACCTCATTATCAACCCTCACAGACTCCTACCTTTAAGCTACGACTGCGACTTACCACTCTCTAGTATCTTCTCGAGCACTTGAGCAGGCACCTTCTCATAGTGGGAGAACTCCATGTATTGGTCACCCCTACCTGAGGTGGCTGCTCTTAGCTTGTTGGCAAAATCGAATGTTTCTGATAGGGGTATTAAAGCCTTAATTACCTGAAGGCCCGCTCTCTCCTCCGTACCCGTAATCTGAGCTCTTTTACTGTGAAGCAAGCCTGTAACCTCACCCAAGTAGTCTTCTGGTACAACCACCTCAATCTTCATTATAGGTTCAAGAAGATAAGGGTTAGCCTTCTTAGCTGCCTCTTTAAAAGCTAATGAACCTGCTATCTTAAATGCCGCTTCTGAGGAGTCTACCTCATGGTACGAACCATCAAACACAGTTACTTTTACATCAACCACAGGATATCCTGCCACAACGCCTGATTGCATAGCCTCTTTGACTCCCTTCTCAACCGCAGGAATAAATTCATTCGGAATAGCTCCTCCTTTAATAGCATTAACAAACTCAAATCCGGAACCACGAGGCAAGGGCTCTACCTTCAAGATCACATGCCCATACTGACCTCTACCACCGGTTTGCTTGATAAATTTCCCCTCCCCTTCAGCCTCTGAAGAGATAGTTTCTCTGTAAGCAACCTTAGGCTCACCTAGCTGAAACTTAACCCCGTATTCACGAGCGATTCTCTCTTTCCAGATCTGAAGATGGAACTGCCCCATGCCACCGATTATTGTCTGGCCGGTCTCATTATCCACCTTAAAACTAATTGTAGGATCCTCTAGCATAACTTTCTGAATAACATCTCCAAGCTTCTCTGCATCAGCTTTAGTTTCTGGAGTCACCGAAGCAAAAACCACTGGTTCAGCAAACTGAATCGACTCAAGCACAATAGGATGTTCAGGATCAGAAAGAGTATCGCCCGTTACACTATTTTTAAGCCCTACCAAACCGCCAATCTCACCTGCTCTAAGCTCCGGGGCCTCTTCTCTATGATCCGCGTGCATTAGAACCACCCTACTTAATCTCTCTTTAATATTCTTAGTAGAATTCCACACATACGTGCCTGGCTTTATGACGCCAGAGTACACCCTTACGTAAGAAAGGGTACCTACGTGTACATCATTTACCACCTTAAAAATCAAAGCAGAGAAAGGCTCTGAGTCTAAAGGCTTGCGCTCAACCTCCTCCCCTGTCTTAGGATTTACGCCCTTTACAGGCGGCAGATCAAGCGGAGAAGGTAGATACTCAACGATCATATCAAGCAGTAGCCTTACAACCGCAGTACGAGAGTCACCCCCAGCGATTGGGAAAAGCTTCCCTTCGATGACTGCTTTTCGCAGAACCCTTTTTAGCTCTTTAACTGGTATGTCCCGCCCTTCCAGAAAATCCTCCAAAAGCTTATCGTCGTGCTCCACGATCTTCTCTACCAAAATATTGCGGTACTCTTCTACCTTATCTTTCATATCCTCTGGGATTTCACCCTCCGTAAGAGTAAGCTTCTCCTCTGGATCGTAAAAATAAGCCTTTCGGGTAAGAAGATCTACCACGCCGTGCAGATCGTGCTCTAAGCCAATAGGAAGTGTCACAGCCACCGCATTAGGACTTAACCTCTCTTTTATTGATTCTAAGCTTTTATAAAAATCACCACCGATCAAATTTAGCTTATTAACAAAACCGATCCTGGGGACATTATACTTATCAGCCTGCCTCCATACTGTCTCTGTTTGGGCCTGAACACCTACCTTACCATCAAAAATCACCACTGCTCCGTCTAAAACCCTCAAGGACCTTTCAACCTCTGCAGTAAAGTCAACATGGCCTGGAGTATCGATAAGGTTGATCCTGTATTTTTCGCCCTCGTAATCCCAGAAACAGGTAGTAGCAGCAGCTACAATTGTAACACCCCTTTGCCTCTCTTCTGGCAGGTAATCCATGGTAGTGTTACCCTCGTCAACGTCTCCAACTTTATGTTGACGACCTGTAAAATAAAGAATTCGTTCTGTAGTGGTGGTTTTGCCCGCATCTATGTGGGCTATAATCCCAATATTTCGAAGCCTTTTTACGGGCACATGTGTGTAAGCAACCGTGTTTTTATCACCTGGCATCGCTATTTATGGTAAGAATTTAAGCGTCACAGGGATAATATCATAGAGGATGGTTAAACTCAATGTTTTGGGGGGTGGGCTCTTTTTCATAGCGGAGCGAAGTCGCCTATCTGCAGGGTCATTCGAATCAGCTCAGAGGGATGAAGGGGGCCGGGCAATATCCAAGAAATCGATTTTGCCCCTGCCCCCTAATTGCCATTCTCCCGACCGTTAATTATCCCACCAGCGGATAATCTTCCAAGACCGTGAAAGTGAAGTCTACATTGGAACATGATAGAAAGCGCAGCGTCCGCCCACTTTGCCCATGCCCTACCTTGACCACTTAGTCCTAAAATTAAACTTCACCTCGGGCATACAGTGATCCAAAAGATAAACATCCACATACCGAGCCCTCCAAGTTCCATGTCTTATATCATCAAAAGCTAAATCGATCTTTTTGCCTTTAATCGCTCCGCCTGTATCTTCTGCCTGACCAAATCCGTATCCTGGAACATATAGTGTAGTATGAAGTGGAATAACTTTAGGGTCGACTGCGATTATCCCACGAGTTAAATACTTCCCCGTAGCAGTCCAATGACTGCAGCCTTTACAGGTATGATCATATGAAGTGGCCCAAACCCTTAGCTTAGCGTAGTACTTAATCTTACGCCCGCCAATTACAACTTCTTTACAGACACGCTTTGTCCCTTTGTGAATAATTCTATCCTGCGGTTTTTTAACTATCTTCTCTGAGACTAACTTTGTGGACACTAATTCCCCATCTAAATAAAGTTTTCTGTAAACCAACTCCTTTAGCCCTTCTGAACCTGGCAAGACCACCTTAGTAGCACCGAATTCTAAATTAGGATCGTTAACTATCCTCTCATTATACGGAATCTTCTGATGTTTTGTTTCCACTACAATCTTCTTTAAAACCAACCTAATCACCATTCCATCAAGCAGATGTTCCTCAGGATCTGGATAAACGACGTAGTTACTCAAGTCAAACCCTAGACCGTAGGAGAGAAGATCTTTTATATATCTAAAATTAGTAACGACCTTTCTCCGGGAGTTGACAGATACCACTTCTACACGCTTTAGCATAATGTCACGTTCTATAGGCTCTGGTCTAGAGATGTTAAGTTTCAACAATTCTTGCAATGAATACAAACGTACCGCCAAAAAAGCGCGATCTGAAGCTTTCTCCTGCTTGGCAAGTACCTTAACGAAGTCAAAATTAACTGAGGGTAATCTCCCTAAGATTATGAAAATTAAAAGCGCTATGAATATTATTAGCCCGACTCCTATTTTTATCACTGTCTTTGCCCTGCTTTCCTTCCCTTTGAACAGCTCTAGCCTAACTTTGCGTTCTCCCACACAAAACCGTACTATCTTATGGGGCATAACGCCCCGTCCGTGTTTCTATTTTAACATATCAGAACACCAGAGCAAACTTGGCTAGTTGGGCCTGTGGCAAAAATCGGAAAAGTCGATTTTTGCCACAGGCCCCTAAGATTATCATTCTTCTGGCCGTTTTAAATCCTCCTGTTGACGAACGACTTCTCGCTACTCTGAGTAGGATAACTTACTTTAGGGTGTGGGGCAAAATGCAGGATTAGCGCGTTTTGCCCCACACCCCTAGTTAGGGCCCAAAACTAATTTTGCCCTCTAATCTACTCAACGCTCCAGCCAACCAGAGGTTAATTGCCTGACACAAAAATAAACTACTTCCCCAGAAGCAAAACATCCTCTCTAGCCTATCCTTTCGATTAAATCCTCATCTATATCTTCGATGTAATTGGATGGCATTGAGGGGCTCCCATTTCGCATAGTCGAATAGGTAATGTATAGATGTCGTTTAGCACGAGTAATTGCAACGTAAAAAAGTCTTCGCTCTTCTTGCATCTGAGCTGGATCATCAAAAGACCTGCTGTGAGGGAAAAGCCCCTCCTCTGCTCCCACAATAAACACAGTCTTAAACTCCAAACCCTTAGCTGCATGTACCGTCATTAGGTTTACCCTGCCTTTGCTATCTTCCCCGGCCTCTTTACTTGCCTGCTCCATCAGCGACACATCCTCTAAAAAGGCCTGCAATCCTTCCCGACCCTGGTACTTTTCTTTATCTGCTACAGCTAAAAGCTCTTTTATGTTATCCAGTCTAGAATCAGCTTCTTCCTGGCTAGAAGATACCTTTCGTATCCAGTCGCTGTAACCTATTAGCTTAATTAAATTTGTTATTAAAGTCTTTACGTCTTCATTATAAGTAGCTGCGATAAGTTTGCCTAACTTTTCAAAAAAGCTTCTGTACTTACCAAGCCACTTATCCTCAAGCATATTATCTAATATCCCCCTAAATTCCTTGCTTACAAACGTTAAAAGCAGATCAGGATCGTATGCATCAAGACTTAGGTACCAGATAAACTCTCCGAGCGAAAGATGAGCATTCTGCGCATATTCCCTAAACTTTTCAATCGTCTTGGCCCCTATCTTGCGCGCAGGTGTATTAATAACTCTGAGCAAACTTACCTCATCTTTCAAATTGTTTAAAAACTTAAGATAAGCTAGGATATCTTTAATCTCCATACGCTGGTAAAATCCCACCCCACCAACTAATCTGTAAGGCACACCGAATCTTACAAAAACTTCCTCGAAAACCCGGGACAAAGCGTTCACTCTATAAAGAATCGCCACACTATCTAAGTCGTCTTTATAAGCCTCCAGCTGTTTTAGAACGAACAGAGCCTCTTCATAAGGAGACGAGGCTTCCACTACTTTTATCTTGTCCCCACCCTTAAGATCGGTCCAGAGGCGTTTCTCTATCCTGTTAGGATTCTTAGAAATGACCTGATTTGCTGCCTCTAAAATTACCTCTGTGGATCTATAATTTCTTTCTAGCTTAATAATCTCATGCTCAGGAAAATCCTTTAAAAATCTCTGAATGTTCTCTATAGTGGCTCCCCTCCATGAATAAATTGACTGATCTTCGTCACCTACTACACAGATGTTTCTGTGCTCTCTTACGATCTTATAAACGATCTGATACTGTAGAGTATTGGTATCTTGATACTCATCAACCAGGACGTATCTAAACCTATTGCTCACACCAGAGAGTACATAAGGATGCTGCTCAAAAAGCTGGAGGGTAAGCAGCAAAAGGTCTGAAAAATCCACTGCATTTAACGCCTTTAACCTCCGCTGATATTCCCGGTATACCTTCGAAACTATCTCGTCAAAATAATCTCCATACGAGTTCCTAAAATACGAATCCGGACCATAACCTGCAAGCTTCGCCTGAGTGATCTTCGATAGCACCGCCGAAGGTCTCACGGTCTGATCTACAAGGCCATCTTTGATAATGGCTTTAATAAGATTCTGCTGATCTTCAGCATCATAGATAGAAAAATTCCTATCTAACCCTATGTAGTGCCCATATTTACGAAGAAGATATGCACCAAAAGCATGGAAAGTACCAACGAACATCCCTGATAGATCAACTCCTACAAGCTTTTTGATTCTCTCAGTCATCTCAGTTGCCGCTTTTTTGGTAAACGTTAGAGCTAAAATTTGATTCGGTTTGTAAAGATTCTGTTCTAAGAGATAGGCCACCTTATAGGTAATAACCCGAGTCTTTCCTGAACCTGCACCGGCTAATATAAGAAGGGGCCTATCAACCAGCTTTACAGCCTTAAGCTGCCGATCGTTAAGATGAGCTAAATCTAACATACAAAACTATACTGAAGAACTACCTTATTCTACGAACAAACGGTCTATATACCCAACCCTTGTGACCATCCTTTGTCTCTATATATACCCACGCTCCTTCTTGCTTGTGCCACACCACTGTTTCTCCTGCATCTACTCTGAAGAGAACCTCACCTCTTAGCCCTGGAGTTTTACGCACGTTTGCATAATCTCCAACCTTAGGAACTATACGAGCTAGTTTGTATCCATTATCCTTAACTTTAAATTTCACAGAAAATTCGCTTATCTGCCTCTCCCCTATCCTAATGGTAAATTTCGCAGAGTAGTCGCCAGGGACCAAGAACCTTCCTAGCTTAAAAGAAAAATCAAAAGTCTCGTCTTTAAAAACATAATGATCAGGGTTTGCCCAGCCTATGGTCTTTTCTGAAATCCAAGAAGAATCGTAAATATCGCCGCCACCTTTAGTTTTCACCACTGCAATCTTTACAAACTTACGGGAAGGCAAAGGAATCTCAGAAATATTCCTAATCTTTAAGCTCACAACCTGGGGTTTGAGCTGATCAACCTGCTTCGCAAAAGAGACCTTCTCTAGTTTAAGCTGATATGGTCTCGCCTCAAGTCCTTTATCAAAGGTTTTCAAGTCCTTACACTCATCACAGACAGTAACATTTACTAACTGGAACGTTCCATCAGAATTAAACTTAAGAGACGCCTTATACACCTTTGCGATGTAATACTTATCTATAAGCTCCTGAAGAAAAAGATCATTGCGAGCAAAGTAGCCCAATACAAAACCGCCATAACCATTAGGGAAAGATACATAAGGCAGAGTGTAATCTATGGTATCGCACGTGTGGTAGAAAAGCTTTTGGTTATAAACGCCATTAAACGGAGAATACTTAACTTTACGAATATACAGAAGCTCGTAAAGGATCTCTTTATTAGCCACATCGGCAGATACAGGTACTTGTGCTCTCTTATAGATATCAGACATATCTATTAATATTAGACCATAGTAAGGCCTAAACAGCGACTTATTGGGCTGGCACTTCTTAAAATAATCGGCTACTTTCATGTATGTAAGGGCCTCTACTGGTTTAATAGTAGCAGCAAAAAATCCAAAGCCAAAAAACAACAGCACTGATAAAATAGCTCTCTTCATATCTAAATGTTACCAGATCTTTGCAGCCACAACAAACAGGTATACCCTAACCGTAGCGGGTACTTTCTCTCCAATAGCATTAATGTAGACCTTGCTTCCAGAAAGCTCTGCTAAATATACGGGAACCAGATATTGCTCACCTTCTTTTATAACAGGAGCATATTTTAGCTTAAGCGCAAGAAGCTGTAGATTATCAGGCAGGGAACTAACATTTACAGTAGAAGCGCTAGGACACCCCTCCCGACTGCAAGAGAAGTTAAATCTTACCCAACCTCCCCAATTAAGCCCACTGTTTAAGGCATAAGAGTATGCTTGAGAAGCTGAGAGTGCTTTATACAGAGCATAATCCTTCACCGCATACTTAACTAGCACTCCAGTAACGCGATAAGTTTTACCCAAGCTTTCTTCAAAAAGCTGGATTTGTCCTGAGTTGGGAAAAATGATCTCTGGGTTTAAGGAGTCATCTTTGAAGATAACCTGCCTTACACGATCTTTGTTTATACTCTTCCCTGTTAATGAAAATGTATTTAGCTTAGGATTAAATGTAAGTGACATGTCTTGTGTAGGGCTTACATAATAGTAAGGGGTCTTCTTGGTAAGCCCGAAAGCTTTTACAACATCTTCAACAGAAACAGAGCGCCTTTCCACCTTATAGACTCGATAATACTCTGGGCTAGGATACTTTCTTATGGATAAGCCCCGCAATGCTGCCCTTAGAATCTGATCGGAAAAAAGCTTAATATATTCGTCTTTGTAAAAGCTAATAGGTTGGAATTTGCCATAGGTATTTACTTTTTTATGGGTGAAAATAAATATCAGAACAATCGAAAGTACCAAAACTCCTATGAGCAGGGCTATTTTTTTGATTCTACCTTTTCCCATCATGGGCATTTGCTTG
>WFZK01000018.1 GCA_015489595.1 Candidatus Dojkabacteria bacterium
CAGGCTTTAGAAAAGCTTAAAATTCATCATCCTCTCTTGCCCGGTAAGTTTATCAATCCTAAGATGCAAGAGAAATTTGATCAATTTAATCTAACCTTGCAAGCAGTAGAACAAGCCAACCAGGAGATAATTAGCCACATACTAGAATCCACACAAGCTACTGGCAAATCCCCCTTCAAACAAGTCAATGCAAGCATGTTTAGGCTCTACAGGCACATTAAACGTGCTAACCCTTTAAAAGAAAACAGGCAGCTCAGAGACCAAGAACACCGCCCAGCAGAGAAGAAAACTTATAAACAAAAACAAGAACCCTCGCCTCTAAAAGAACCCAAACCGCCTAGCTTTAATCCTAAACGATTCAAAGACCAAACACAAGGGAATTTTAAAAGACAAAAAAGGATGTAACCTTAACCAGCTTTAGGGTGGGGGCAAAAATCGATTTTTTACGATTTTGCCCGCAGCCCCAAAACCATCTTCACAATTATTCACATTTCCACGGGATAATCTAACAATATAATTTGTTATTTAAAGTACAATGACTTTCAATTTCGGCAGCAAGATAAAAAGCATCGCCCAACACAAGGCTGCTGTAGGACTAATAGCTGGTGCTTTTATTATCACCACTACCACAACTACTGTCTATGCCGCAAATAACGCAGCTCCTGGGGATTGGTTGTACGGGCTTGATAGGGCAATCGAGAGAATTCAAGAGGTATTTACCTTCGGAAAAGCCAACAAGGTTAAGCTTAAAGCTAAGCTATTAGAAGAAAGGATAGAAGAGCTAGACAAATTAGCCACAGAAAAGAAAGATCCTGCCCTTATAAAAGAGCAGCTAGAGCAAATAAAACAACTAACTCAACAATTACGTGAAGAGATTAAACACCTTAAACCTAGAGAAAAAGTAGAGATCGCGCACCAGATTAAAGTCGCTATGCAGGAATTAAGGGACACCGCCGGTGAACTTCAGAAAAGCTATCCAAAAGTGGCTGAAAAACTAGCACAGCTGCGCCAAAACATAGCAAGAAAAGCCTCCGAAAATTACCCCTTAAGAAAAAGACCTTTAAAACGCAATGCTCCGAGGAGAGTCCTAGAGCGCATTAAACAGAGCCCTAAGGCGCCAGAACTTTCTAATGACATTAAAGAACAGCTTAAACACTTAAGAGAAGAAGAGAAGCTTGCAAGAGACGTATATCTTGCGCTTTTTGACAAATGGCAAGACAGAGTTTTTAGAAACATCGCTCAAGCAGAGCAACGTCATATGGATGCCGTGAAGATTTTGCTTGATAAGTACAACATACCTGACCCTGTAAAAGGTGCCGGTGTTTTCTCGGATAAAAAACTGCAAGAGCTATACACCAAACTGGTAGAGCAGGGTAGTAAATCCTTAGAAGATGCACTAAAGGTAGGCGCCACGATAGAAGATCTCGACATCGCCGAATTAAACAAGGCCATCAAAAGTGCCGAAAAGTATCAAGACATTAAAGAGGTGTACGAACTGCTCAAAAGAGGTTCAGAGAATCATATGAGAGCCTTTGTGGGAAGGCTAAGACAGTTAGGGCAGGAATACAAGCCAGCCTATATTTCTGAGAATGAATTTAGAAGGATAGTAAACCAAACACCAAAGCTAAGGCAAAGAGGTCCACAGAGGACTCACAGACAAGGTAGATATCTCAACAGGAAGGCTCCTCACCTTGAAGAAAAACACGAAGAAAACAGTGGTCGTCACGGATTCGACAGATGGCATTAATTAACAGACTACCCTGTTCCTGAGGGGGCTCTTAGCCCTCCAGGAGCAGGAGGAGCCAAACTCACAATGAATCGGTGGGCTGCGGCAAAATGCTCTAATTCGGCATTTTGCCTCCCACTCCCCTAAACTAAGTTCTTTTTTCATGGCGCTGGGGAGTTGCCTATACGTAGGATCGTTCAAAACAGCTAGGAGAAGAGTAATTTCAGGGGCTCCCGCAAAAATCGCCTTTTTCGATTTTTGCGTGAGCCCCTGGTAAGAGAAACTAAGCGTAGGCTAGTCTCACTTTCAACCACCCCTAATCCCCCTTCTGCTATAATCTCTCAATGCTTACCTTAGAAGAAATCATTGAGAAACTTAACACGTTCTGGAGCTCAAAAGGTGTTCTAATAGGCCAGCCATATGGTCTGGAAGTAGGCGCTGGAACCTCTAATCCTCTCACAGCTTTCAGAGTATTAGGCCCAGAGCCTTTCAACGTAGCCTATGTAGAACCAAGCAGACGTCCAGCCGATGGAAGGTACGGGGAGAATCCAAATAGACTGCAGCACTATTTTCAGTATCAGGTAATTTTAAAACCAGCTCCGTTCTACAACACAGAGCTATACATCGAGATGCTAAAGTTTTTAGGAATCTCTCCAACTGAACATGACATCAGGTTTGTAGAGGACAACTGGGAATCTCCTTCCTTAGGAGCTTGGGGACTAGGCTGGGAGATCTGGCTTAATGGAATGGAGATTACCCAGTACACATACTTTCAACAGATGGCAGGAATAGACCTTACAGTTCCAGCCCTTGAGATCACTATTGGTCTCGAAAGACTCGCTATGTATCTTCAAAACGTAGATGATTACAAAAACATAAGGTGGAATCAAACCATAAAATACGGTGATATTTTCGCCCAACACGAATTCTGGCAAAGCACATACAATTTTAAAACCAGTGACATTAAAAAGTTAGAAAAACTCTATCAGCTTCATCTTAAGATTACAAAGGAACAATTAAAACACAAAAACTATTGGGCAGCTTATGATAATCTGCTCAAACTTTCGCATTATTTTAATCTCCTGGACGCAAGAGGGGTTATCTCAAGCCAAGATAGAACCGCTAGATTTAAACAGATGGGGAAGCTGTCCTCACAGATCGCTAAACTGTATCTTGCAGAAAGGAAAAGACTGAAATATCCGCTTCTTAAACAAGCCAAAAAGATAGAATACAAGCCTCGCAGTCTAACAGTAGCTTCGGCCCGACTTGCTGCGAACGACAGAAGCACTCTTATAATTGAGCTGGACTTCGAAGAGCTCCCGGCACAACATGCTGCGGTTTTGGCGCAGATTTTCGATGATGCTTGGCTTGAAGAGTTTATTAAAAGCCGCAGATACTCATATTCGGAGGCCCACGTTTATGTTACTCCTAGAAGAATCGTCATACAGATTAAAGGTATTCCATTTTCAGAGACTAAGGCATTCAAAATTCAGGGGCCGCCTGAAAATATTGCTCTTAAAGATAACAAGCCCACACAAGCGCTGCTTATGTTTTTAGCTAAAAACAATCTAAAGCATTACAAAATAGAGCAGGGTAGAGTAGTAGCGGAGAAAAAACTAACCCTGACTGTGAGAGATCTTGCTCAAGAGATTGTGAATGAAATATTAAATTATAAGCTAGATACAAAATACCAACGCTGGGACCAAAGCGATGCTAAGTTCATAAGACCTCTGCGGAATATTTTAGCTATTCACGGAGAACGCAAGATCAAGGTGAAAAAATTCACCGTGGCTAGCACCAAAACTATACTTTCGCCTCGATACATCAATCCCGCTATTATAAGGGTAGAAAACGTAACTTCATATTATAAAACTCTTGAAAAGCTAGGAATTATACTCAGTCCCCAAAGACGCGAGGAGCTCATTCGATCAAAGGTCCCTACAATCACAAACAAGGCGATACTGGAAGAAAACGTGTTCCTTACCGAATCACCAAAAGTTGTTGTTTCTAAGCTACCAAGTGTCTACAGGACTTTACCCGAAAAATTGATATATAAAATCTTAGAAACCCACCAGCGGTATTTGGTGTACAATCAGGGCCGCAGCATCTTCTATGCCATAGTGATCAACCACAATAGAGAGGACAAGATCCAACAGATCGCTAATCAGAATACAAAGGTAGTGAAAGCTCGACTAGACGATGGACTTTTCTACCTTAAATCTGACCTAAAACGTGATCCCAAGCTGTACCGAAGGGAGCTTAAAAATGTAATCTATCACCCTGAGTTAGGAACATATTATGATAAGGTCAAAAGGATTAAAAAGCTCGCATCTGTGCTATTAGATACCCAAGATCCAATAATCAAAGAGGTGCTGAATCTTATCAAGAACGATAAAGCCACTCTCTCAGGCAAAGAGTTTCCTGAGCTCGAAGGCCACATCATATCTTCATTAGCTAAAGCCCATAAGTATCCTGCAAAGGTGGTTAAGGTGCTGGCTGATTATGTGGAAAACATACCTACAACCAGACTGGGTAAAACAATAGCTGTAATTGATCTTGTGGATGACATTGCAGCTCTCTCGTCTCTTGAGGGGCTCCCGCACGGTAATACAGATCCTTATCATATTCGGCAAAAGGTTTATAGATTGATCTCAATACTTGCGACTATTGATCTTAATATCTACAAGCTTTTGCAACAGGCCTTAAAGGTGGCAAACAACAGAAAAGTAAGCTTTCCGGAGATAAAAGAATATATTGGGGGGCGCGTTAAGCGCAAGCTTAACGCGCCCCCCGAAATAGCCGAGGGGATTGCTAGAGCTGAAAATTTAAACGTTTACAAACAAATCTTACTTGCCAAGAAGATGAAATCACCTGAAATCGTCTTTGATACTGCGAAACGGCTGTACAATATCCTGAAACAGGCAGAAAGCAAAAAGATAAAGATTGAGCCTGATTGCAAAATTGACTCAGATCTGTTTGAAACCCTAGAAGAGCACAAGATCCTAGAACTTATAAAAACCCTCAAAGGGACAGAGTTTTTATCTTATTCCCAGATCATGCAAATTGCTAAAGCAGCAGACAAGTTCTTTGCCACTACCTTAGTCTTTACTGATTCTAAGCGTCTTACCAGAAACAGGCTCTGTCTTATCTTTAAACTTAAAAAGATATTAGACACAACTTTCAAATATGGCTAAATCCAAAGGATTCCTAGTAGTTTTAACAAACAAAAAGCTTCGGTTACCAAAGCAATACTCCTACGTCAATCTGCCACTTAACAATCTTGATTTCGGCGTATACAGAGCGCTGCTTGATAAAGCTGACGCAGTTTTGTATGAACCCAGCCTTAATGTCGATCTTGCTCTAGCTCTGCTACTTGCAACCTTAGCCTCAGTTCCTACTATAAATATACAGGCAAAAAATCTTACCCGCCGTCTAAAAGATATTAAAACCAAAAAGATACCCGGGTTTTCCTACAAATCTATAACCATCAGAGATATACAAGTCCCGTATATTACGGCAGGATCTACTAAGAATCCCAAACTGTTTTTCTTTCATGGCTTGGGAGCCCGCGCAGCTACATATTCACTACTTTTAAAAACACTTAGCGGGTACTTCTTTGTGATCGCTCCTGACCTTCCTTATTTCGGTCAGGCTCTGATCCCTGACCCATCAAGGCCCTGGACTATCGATGAGTTTGGGAATTTCGTCTCAGATTTTGTTAAAAAACTCGGTGGAAAATCAGTAATTCTAAGCGGGCATTCTTTAGGAGGAGCCATCGCTGCTAATGCGGCTATTAAGCTTAAAAATAGAGTAAAAAAACTTATACTTTTTAATCCAGCCGGAGAAAAGATAACCACAGACATGAAAGAACTCACGTTTAAATTCTGGATACTTAAGACAATACATGATAAAACCTTATATTCTCAGAGCTCCAAACTACTCCCTAAAGCAGCAGCGGACTTTGCAGCAAGTCTTCTTAAGAATCTTAAACGCAAAACCAATATAGGTTTTCTTACGGAAAGCATTGTCTCTGGCGATAAAACCTTTTTAAAATCGACTATCAAGACCCCAACCATTCTATTTTATTCTGACAAAGAAGAGCTGTTTGACAGAGAGTACATCTTAAGATACATGACCCACTTTAGCTGCCTTAGGCTTGTACTTGTGCACGGAGGGCACGATTGGCTGGTTTTTGATAAGCTGGATAAGCCAGAGATTCTCATACAATGACGAACGCTCCTTATTTCCCCGAAGAATTAATGAGGCAAGATATTCTGCGGGATAGCTCCCCTCTGAGAAACTTAAAAAAGGCTGTTCTAGATCAAGCTCTTTCTTACCACCATACAAACAATCTGCTGGAACAGATCGCGTATTCGTACATGTCTGTACTTATCACAGGTGTAGCAATCTGGGTTTTAATTGAATCTAGCAAACAAAAACATACCCACAGAATCTTTTTTCTAGGTAGAGACGGCTATCTTTACCATTATGCATGCGAGCAACTTACTAAAGTTTTCAACCTAACACAATTTAAATGCGCCTATCTGCCAAGCTCGCGTCGCTTCCTCATACTTCCAGCGCTGATTACACAGAAAAAATATGAGCATATCATAATCTCCTATCTGTCTAATCAAAGATATCCGATCTCGTATAAGGGTTTGTGGAGCCGGCTTGATATTCCTACGCCGAAGAAATCCGAACTTAAAACCCTGGGTCTAGACTGCTACAAGATCTTGAGAAATTGGCAATCTTTAAGTGATCGTAAAGAAATAATAAAAAAGCTCTTACCCTACCTTAAAAACCACCTTAAAAAAGAAAGAAAACTGTTGATCCAGTTTTATCAAGAGCTGGGACTCTTCTCGGAACCTGAGATTATAGTCTTTGATCTAGGGTGGTCTGGAGCCACGCTTTTGGCTCTGAATTCTTTAACCGGACGTCCAGTCAAAGGGTTGTATTTTGGAATATCTCCTCACCCGCACCGGTTACCCGCCAGTGTAAAGATCAAACTCTTTGTCAGTCAGCTTACGACCAAAAGATATAGGCAAGAATATCCTCAGCTTGTTGATATTCTTGAAGTGCTTTCACCAGCCCCCTATGATACAGCGATAAAGCCTGTGCTAAATCATGGAAAAGTGACAATTAAATATGGTAAGACAGAGAGCAGAAAACGGAAAAAGCAAAAGCAAATTATAATCACTGCAATAACTAGATTTATAGACGAGCTACTAACCAAATTCCCTCATGGCTCTCTTCGACTTCCTCATAACGACCCTGCTATTGATTTTTGGGCAAGGCCCATATTTAGGTTAGGACTTGCTCCTACACCTCAAGAAGCCAAATTATTAGGCAGCGTCCAACATCCTACCGACCTAGGAAATATAACTAAAGGATACCCGGTGGCAAAACCTGAAGCCACTAGGCTTACCCAAGTGATTAAAAATCCTTTCAGGCTCGAGAAACTCAGAAGACAGTTCGGCAAAATCACATGGAGAATCGGATTTTTAGCCCAGCTAGATAAACAACTACAACTACTGTTTAAGGTATATCTGGCTTTTGCTAAACTCTTTAAGCTACTCTTGGATGCATTGGTGCGCCTAATCCCCCGAGTGGTTCCAAATAATGTTACAATAAGAACAGACAAGTAACCTATCACACCACCAATTGGATGCCTACAGAAAAGAAAGGCCAGATTAATCCTATAAAAATCGGCGTGGATATGTCATTTTTCTGGTATGGAAGAAGTGGCCTCTCCGTAGATTCCTTAAACGTACTAAGGCTTATTCGTGAAATAAAGTGGAGTAAAACATATCCACTTTTGTGGGATGCAAAGGGTAAGGTTAACCTTATAGCAAATCCGATTAAAAATTTCGATAGCTTTGTAGAATTTCTAGGACAAAGCCCTTCTCACAACCCTGGCAAACTTAAGGTCCAAGTTGCAACTCTTGCCCGCATCCTTGAGCTCGCCTTCAGAGGGCCAAGATGTTTCCACTTAAACAAAAGCCAAATCAACCAGCTTTATAAGAAATTCCCTCGTCTTGGCGCTGTAAACAATCTCCCCTGGGTGCTCATACATCCATCAGCGAATATTTTTTACGAAGTGGCAAAGTATGCTCCTTCTAAGCTTATAGAGAAAATCTTTAGACCCTATGCGGCTCACAAACTAAATTGCGATCTTGACGTAGTTATATATCACTATCCCAGGTTTTTGCTCTTTAAAAATGCAGTTCACATCGTAAAAATTCATGATCTTATCCCACTTAAATACGAAAATGAACCCAAACCATACCAGACACTTAAGCACGCCTTAGACAAAATAATTGCAGAGAAATGGCCCTTTGTTTTCGTAACCCCTACAGAGGTCATAAAAAAAGAACTGCTGGATTACTCTCCGTATTTTAAAGACAAAACCTTCGTAGTACCCAATGTGATCCAGCCGATAAGCACCGAATTTTACTCAAGGCAGCAAACCCTTAAAAAGATCGGTATAGAGAAGGCAAAAACTAAATACTTTATTCAAATAGGGACGATTCAGCCTAATAAAAATTATAAGCTAACACTCACAGCGTTTGATCAAGTGCTTAGCAAAGTCTCAGATATTAAACTTGTCATTGTAGGGACTGTGAGACTTATAGATGATGCCACTCTTAAGCTCTTAAATGAACTTAAAGAGAAAAAAGCAATTATTCATTTACAGAATATCCCCACGACCTTACTTTTCTCGCTACTTAAGCACGCGGAAGCTTTGATTTTCCCCTCAGAATACGAAGGATTCGGATTGCCACCTATTGAAGCCTTGGCGGTGGGAACTATACCTATAGTAAAAGACATGCCGGTCTTTAAAGAAACTTTGGGGAAACAGGCTATATTCGTAAAAAATACGAGAGACTTAATAAATGCCATGATACGAGTCCTTAAACAGCCTGTAAAGGTAACACCGCATATTCCAAGACAGTTTACAGAACAAGCTGTAAGGCAGCGTTGGAGCGAGGTTATCTTAAAAGTTATCAATGCAAAGCAAAATTTACAAGGAGCCTAGGGGGGTGGGGCAAAAATTGATTTTTCGACTTTTGTTTGATCCCCTTGAATCCCCCATAGACACATTAACTCCTACCTTGAACAAGCCTCTAACCTCTGTTTTTCCTTAGATCTTCTCAAAAAGCCGTGTAAAAGTGCCTTAAAATAAACGAAGATCCTCCTTGGATAAGTCAAATTAAAAAACACAAAGTAGCCCGAAATCAACCAAACATTTATCAAAAATCTCCACCAATGTTTTACCCGATGTCGAAGATCAAAAAAGATCTCGTTTCGAACGATGTAATACAGCTTCTGCGCAGCCACTTTGCGGAAAAACTCTTTTCTGCCAATAAAAGCAGTGGTCTCGTTTTCAAGATCGCCGACTTTTACGGAAGGGACCAAAATAATAGGAATTCCTTTTTTGGTAGCCCTATAAGTCCATTCAGAATCATCATAGTACATAAAAAATGAAGCATCAGGGTACCCAACTTGCTTTACAAACTCTCTATCCAGGAACAATCCTCCATAGGGTGCTACTGGTATTAAAAATGATCCCTCTAACGGTCCCTTTTTAAGAGGTGTTCTACCTTTATGAAACAGATTATATCCAAAAAAAGAATCGGTAGGGCCTAAAACTAATTCTTCGTAAGGCTCTTTGAGCAACTTTATATACTCAGGCCGATCAACTCTTAATGCACTTAAAGCGAAAGTTCCAAATCTTTCTTTAAGTTTAAGCCAAATCCTAAGCATTTTAATAAAAGCGTTCTGGTCAACCACAGCATCATCGTCTAAAAGGAAAAACGTCTTAAACCCATCTTCCATAGCTTTTTTTATCCCTAGCGTATATGCGCAAGCTGTACCTGAATTAAAACCAGGTAAGATCAAAGCATGATAGGAAAGCTTTAAATCTAGATTACCAGCTGGATTATTAATTACCCCAATTATCCCCACCTGCCTAAAGACCTCTCCCTCAAGCTCCGGCTCGCTTTTATAAAGCGGGGTAACTATAGCAGGTTTTAATTTGGACAGCAGGTGTTTGTAAGTTAAAGCGCCCATAGATACAACACCCCACTTAAAATAGAAACCACCATAAACAGTAGATAACATAGTGTACAATACGGACAAACCGGCCCTGCATTACACGAAAGGGTATGTAGCCTATGCCAAGCCATAGAATGACAATAAAACGCCACTCCCAGCCATATTACCAACGCTAAGCTAAACAGAAACAACCTAAACCAATACGGTTTTTTGCTACGCATAAGCAGTAGGATTATCACCATAATCAAAAGGCCCACCCCAGCAAATATATAAATGTCGCTTCTTACAAAAAGCTTAACAGACAAGAAACCATAAATGCCGGTAAATAGCAACAGAAGAGGCGTAAGTTTCTCAAGAAGATAGGTAATTTTGGTTATGCTTTTTAAAAACTTCATACCAGTGTTGCCTAACAGATATAACGCTACAAAAGGCGTAGCCGCTCCAAGAGAGAAAACAAGCACCTTTATAAAGGTAGCATTCCCCACTAAGATCGCGCCAAACACAGGAAGACCGCACGGGCTTAAAAGCACCACAAAGGGAACTATAAGCCCCATCAGAACATCAGATTCTGCCCTAACAAAAGCTCCTACGTTTACACTCTTTACAATACTTACTACAGACACACCAATAAAAAATGAACTTAACGCCAACTTAAGCCCAACTCCTATAGGATTGTTTCCAATAAAAGAGAGTAGCCATCCTAGGACAAGAAAGGAGACTAGAAAAGAGATAGCAAAGGACCATACGTTTAAACGCCCAGCGGTGATTCTAAGTAAAATAACTGGAATTAGAAAACTTGTACAGGGCATAAGGAAAAGTAGCAGACCGGCAAAGTAAAATCCAAGCATTGATAATTATACCAACTGAAATCGATTTCACTTGATTGCTCCGATTTACCTGTGGTAAACCTCAACAATCTAAAATAACCTGTATGCAAAATGCCAGACATAAGTGAAAAAGAAAAATCTCCGCTGCACCCAATCCAGATGCAGATCCTGACGAAGTTTATCTTTACCCCAAAGGCGAAATTTAAGGACCTTAGGATAAAATCAATACCAACAGACCAGTTTACCTATCACCTCCAACGTTTAATTACTCTTAAGCTAATTTATAAGACACCTGAAGGCTACAAGCTTACAGAAGAGGGCAAAAAGTTTGTAAGCGTCATCGATACAGAGAAGGCAGAACACGAAGTCTTCGGCAAAAGAGGAGTCCTATTAAAAGCGGCTGTCCCGCTTGACAAAGAATTCAAAAAGTTTAAGTATCTGGTTTACAAAAGGCTTAAACAACCTTTCTTTGGATATTATGGCTTTCACACAGGGAAGGTACGCTTCGGAGAGACCGTGCTAGAGACTGCTATAAGAGAATTCTATGAAGAAACAGGCCTTAAGATGGTCCACTACGAACTGGTCGGAATATATCATCAGGTTGGCTACAAATCAGCCCAAAAAGATCCCCAACAGCCAGTCAGTAGTAAAAATCAAAAAGCCTCAGAGAACAGCCTGCCAGCGCCAATCCGAGATGTATACCTTTACGAATTCTTTATCTATAAATTTGAAGGGGAACTAATAAAATCAAATCCAGAAGAAGGTGTAGAGAACTTATTCTTGACCATTGAGGAGCTTAAAAGCAAGCCGACCTATCCGGATTTCTGGAACAGGAAAGTGAACATAAATTGGACCCATTATCCGAAATATTACAGAAGATATATTAAACTGCTAAGGCAAGGGAAATGGAAAAACACTCCGAGTCAAGTAGGAATCTCAGAATTTAGCCAGCACAAGATCTGGTTTGTGGAGACAAGAAAGGTGGTGGAGAAGTGGTAATAGCCCGGATTACTTACATGCTCACTCTTCAGCATTCATTCCAGATTAAGTTCCTCACCCGCACGCTACTACGTAGAATAGGGGAAGATAGGTCGTGTTACAATATAAAAAGAATTAATTTCATAGTCAGGAGCGAGTAAAAGATGTCAAAATCATCCCGCGAAACGATCCAAGCACAAGGTAGAAAGACCAATGAGGAATCTTTAAAAAGGGAGATTGAACTTTTAGGACCTATTATAGAACATACTGCGATTAATCCTTTCTTGGGGCTTAGCCAGATGACTACAGTATGGACAGAACATAAGGAGATATATAAAGATTACTTAAGGCCGGCGGTTACTGAAATAGTACGCTTCATTGCTAACCATCTGGAGGGGATTCCTGATTTTGCAATCGATAGCCTTAGAAGCCTGGATCCGGGCCCACTCGAAATAAATGATCGAATTCTCAGCCAGCGGATACATCCAACCTCTCTTCTACAGCCTGGACTTTATATAACTACAGGGGCAGATATAAGAAGATGGGGTGTACACCCTACGGCCACTGCTCTGGCAGTCTTTCCCTCTGAAGCCCCTCCTTACCCTGTATTAGTCCTAAAATTAAGTCAAGACGTCCATTACAAAAAAAACATGCCCCCTAATCCTCAGGCAGAAAATAAGCCAAAGCACTGGGGGCTTCTATACTTCTCAATATATGATCCTCAAAACGATTCTACCAGGATAATTAAATCTACCCTGGACGTATACACAAACCCCTCTGATCCGCATAGATGGGGGGGCAAACTACCCGGAAGACGCTCTATTGAAGAGCTGCCTTCCCTCGCGAACCTTGCCTCCACCATTTCCTGGACTCTCCAGGCTCTGAGAGTTGCCCTCGAGAGCTTCCCCAAAGGAAGTGAGAAAACTCTTAGAAATCTAGATCTGGCAGAATCCGTAATAAAAAGAGATTGGATCGATATGGAACCCCCTCCTTCCGGTCGGCGGAGATGGTATCTTCTTGTTACCACACTACAAGTTCCATTGACACAAGATTTATTCTCTAGAGCCCTCTCAGAAATACACGAGATCACCTATGCCCCCGACTATAAGCAAAGAATTTTAGACCTGATCCTCCCCCCTCCTAAAGAGCCCGTGACCCGAGAAGGAATGATCTACAAGAAATGGGATAAAGCGAGAGAAAATATATTACGAGCTCGAAGAGTTGGGGAATTACCTGACCCTGTGGCTTTCCCTCTTCTTCAAGCGATCAGCATTATTACCCTAAGAGAACTAAACTTACCGCCCGAAGGATTTCATTATCCTGTCCATCTAAAGTTTGTACGGCCTTAATGCAATATTTGTCTTCCAGCAAAATTGACCTTCTCGCCATCGCTATATACAATCCCCTATGCTCCACATATTCTTCATGGGCATCAATGGCAAAGGGACTAGAACAGTAGCAAAATGGTTTCAACTTATAAAAACTCCTTACATATATCTTCATGGCTCTGATATTAGGCCAATTGCTGATACTTCTGAGCTCAAAGGTTTCTCCACAATCCTTACTGAAACCCCAAAAACTTTTCCTAAGCTTAAAAAACTTATAAAAACAAGCGAGATAGTCATATGTCCAATGCCTGTGGTTAGACACAACCCACCGCTGCTTCAAGAGGCAAAAAGACACAAAACTCCGATAGTAAACTGGAGCGATGTAGCAAAATTTATACGCGACAAAATAATTGAGAAGAAGCCTCCAAATCCAGTAGAGTATACGAACGGACAAAACTCAATTGCGACCTTAGAAGATCTTTTTGACAAACTAGAAAAACACACGGGCAAACAGTTTTATAGCAAAGCCCTAAAAGCTGCGAAAGACTCTAAACTCCTTCCTTTCTATTTTGAAAAACTACCATTTAAACGGATCTTTGCAGTCACCGGAACAGATGGGAAAACTTCAACTTCATACATGCTGTATCAACTTTTAAAGCTTAAAAATTACAAGGTAGGGGTAGTAACCACTGTAGCGGCTCTCTCTTACAACGGTAAAACTGAAAAAGCCTCAGAGACTGGTCTGCATACCACAACTCCAGCGCCAGCTGTACTTAAAA
>WFZK01000019.1 GCA_015489595.1 Candidatus Dojkabacteria bacterium
CTCATAAACAGCGATCGCTGAAAAGCTGCTGCTATATCCTGTTTAAAATATTTATGCATATATTCCGGAATTTTCTTTATATTATCTTCATAAAAATACCTCACCGCAGTCTTAAGGCCTGAAAAACTAAAATTGTAATCATCGGAATTCTTCATAGGAACAGGAAATTCATACGCATATTCATCTCCATACTTTGCATATTCCTCAATTATTGGACCTCCTGGATAACCAAGACCCATCAAAGCTGCCACCTTATCAAAACTTTCCCCGGCGGCATCATCTAGTGTCTGCCCTAATATCTTGTAATCCCGAGGAGAGTCAAACTTAGCTATTACCGAATGGCCTCCGGAAAGGATAACCCCAATCACTGGAAATTCTGGTTTAGGATAAAATGCAGAATCTACCCAAACTCCCCAGATATGAGCTATCACGTGATTGATCTCGATCAATGGAACCCCCAAAGCCTTTGACACTCCAGCAGCATAAGCTTCCCCAACTTGAACCGCAGGAGGAAGCCCTATCTTTGCTGCAACTGCTACTGCTGAAATCTTGGGGATGTACTTTTCGATTAAAGAGAAAAAAGTTGGACCAAGTTTAGAAAGGTTCTTAATATGCTCACGGGCCGCCAACTCTGGCACAACCCCCCCGTATTTAGCATGCTTTTTAGCTTGAGAGAGTGTAATCTCTTCAATTACGTCCGTACCATCTTTCACCAGAGCCAAGGAGGTTTCATCGCAGGTTGTCTCTACTCCAAGAATATATTTACTCTCATGCATTCTAGAGAGGTTCCATGTCATCAAAGATTTCGTTCATCTCGTCCTCACCTAAAGGAGGGATGTCCTCGTCAGAACCTTCAGAAGGGATTTCAAAATCTATCTCTTCATCATCCATAATCTTGTTTACATCCCCGTGGATTACTCCACCTTGAGACAAAAACTGCTTAATTTCCTCTAAGGTCATCAATTTGGTCTCTTTGTACTCCATAGTCTCGCCACAGTGGTCGCATACTACGATATAAAGCTTCTCCTCACCACAATCTGGACACTGAAAAACAATAACTCTAAATTTTTTACCCTGGTTCTTAACTTTTGTTGCGCATGCCATGGTGTAATTTAAGCATAAAACCCACTAATAGTACAAGTATAATAAAAATGATCCACCATGGCAATATCCAAAAAGTTACATCTTTCTGAAAAGTTACGAGTCGGTTATTAACGTGATGCTTGACCCGCACTAGTGCGTGGTATCTACCTAAATAAAAACCATCCCAGGATATCTTAAGACCCTTCTTGCTTAGTGAGATAATGGGCTCTGAAGGCAGCTGATAAGTGTAAACCCTTGATGACTTAGGCAAAACAAGTGTGTTGGACGGATTAACGGAGATAACAGCCTTGGTGTGAGTCGGAACCCCTCTATAGATAAAAATATTCCCCTTTATTCTCTCATGGAGGTTCCCCTTATTAATAACTTTTAACCTGAAACTGGTTTTCTGCCAGGGCCATTTAAAATTTATCTTTGGGATTACGGAGACTGAATCTATCTGACTCGTAAGATCCGTTTTGCCGGCTACCCTCCCTATGATTACATGAGCAATCCCTTCCCTTAAAGATACACCTCTGGCCTTACTGTTCTGCCCTGCTGCAACAAGCACTATAGCACCGTACTTCCCCCCTGGTAAAGGATTGGCGGGTACAGCAATTTTATAAGTTACCTTTCTTTTTTCGCCAGGCTTTAATACAAAATCTTTGCAGCATACCGAAATCCAAGGGCTTAATGAAAAATTAGGATCTCCCTTCTCTTTAAGTGAAGTAGCGCCGTTTTGTTCTTGCGAAACGTCGAATTTCTCGACTCTAAGGCTAATCTCGCTTTCTGTGTTATTAGATACTGTAAATTCCCCGCTGTATACTGTACCAGGCTTGAAAACCTGGTACTCGTATACAGCGGGAACTATTGAAATCCCAAATCCTACAGCCTTTGCCATTCTAGAAGTTAGCAACCACGTAATAGGTCACAAGCTGATGATAGTTACCTGTATTTGTATCGGCATCCACGCTTGCCCTGTGGGTTACCAACGAGGTATGGGTAGTATCACCTGAGGCTGCAGGGTTATTACCGCCTGTTGTTGTCAGCATATTCACAGTAGATGTATTAACCAGAGGGGTATCATCGTCATCAAAATCTGGTACCTCGGTTACTGTACCACCGCTGGTAATTGAACCCCCATCAAAGGCTATACCGTAGCCTTCAACCCCTGCTGTGACTGTAGTGTCTTCGGCAATAGGATCTATATCTTCAGAATCAGCTACATCTCCCGTACCACTTTTTCGCAAGTCACCGTCTGTCTTCACAGAAATGGTATAGCCATTCTGAGCATTTGTAGCCACTTTTAATCTATAAGAACAGGTTGAGACAGAAGAAGTATTTAGTACCCCCAAATCGCAGGTGTTAGTGTCAGCTGTATCAGAAGCATCTCTTATTACAAATGAAAGAATAGGCTGTACAATCGCTGTTACCAACACATCATTGGCATCACCTACATAGAGTAAAGCTGCTCCGTAGTTCCCGTTAGAATCGGTCATTGATACACTGTAAATCCCCTTCGCTGCCGAAACCTGCATTTGGAAAGTCACCCCACTCGTGCTGGCCTGAGTAGTAGCAGCTGAAAAGGTGTAAGTATATGTAGTACCCGAAACACTAGAGGAACCATCCGTTGTAGAATCACCGTCTGCGTCTGTAGTTGGCGTTGCAGCGTTTGTAAGTGTTACCCCTGAATCCCACGTAAGGGTGACAGTGTCACCAGAACTATACTCAGCAGGAACAATAAACTGCACACTTACGGTTGTAGTTGTACTTTCGGCTATCTCATTGGGTGTAACTGTCACATCAACACCTGCGGCTAAAATCCTTGCCGTTGTTCCCCATACTGCTACCGCTGATGCGATCGCAAAGAAGGATAAGAGTATTAATATAATACTTCTTTTGCCTCTCATGCCCCCTCTATAGTAATTTTATATTAGCTTTAGATATAACACTATAGTAAATCCAAAAGAGGATGTCAAGTAGGCTGAACTCAAACTCAAGCCCCTACGATTTTAACCCCAGTCCCTCATATAGCTTCGCACCATCACTAAAACTAATAACTCAAAAACTATAAAGATCTACCCCTAGATAGAAGCCCTACCCATACTTTGGCCAGCAGCACTTTTTGTACTTCTTACCACTCCCGCAAGGACAGGGATCGTTCCTGCCCGGCTTTTTCTTCCTAACTATAGGCTCGTCTGCCTGAATAAAATTAGGAACTTGAATTTGCTGAGCCTCTGCTTGGTCAGTCGTAACTGAAGAAGCCTCAGCATGCTCATATTCTATATCTTCTAAATCCGGAGCAGAGGCCTCTACCACATCCTTACTAAGAACTCCAATATGAAAAGCCCGGGTGGCTATCATGTCTTGCAAAGTAGCAAAGAAATTTGCAAATAAACGCTTAGCCTCACGTTTATACTCAACCAACGGGTCTCTCTGAGCATAGGCTCTAAGCCCTATCCCCTCTCGCAGATCATCCATTGCATCTATGTGCTCCATCCATAGGAAATCTAAAGTCTGCAACACCATAAATCTGATGTAGTTGATGACCTCCTCAGGCTGCATTGCTGCCAACTGGCGAGAAAACGCAGTTATTATTAGCTTATAAATCACAAAAACACCGCGCTTTTTAACTTCATCCCAGAATTTGTTAGGAGATTTAAACCCTAAAAGACCAAGCAACGCTTCAAAGCCCTCTTTAGAAAACATAGATTCCACATACTTCTGTAGAAATTCAAACTCCTTTACATCAAATTGTCCTTTCTCCCCTAATGCTGAATAATAAAGAGTTTCCACACGCTCGACAATCTGCTTAAGCAACCACAAACGCAGAGGAGTCATTAGGTTTTTAACCCAAAGAGATTCTTCGATATTAAAATCATATGGGTGTCGAAGCGTATACTGTTTAAGCCCCTCTACAAACTCACCCATCTGTTCGTATGAAAGACTCACCGGATCTTTTTTAGCCTTACTTGCCGCAACTTTAGCATCCTCGGACTCTCTCTCTAACAAGACTAAAATCAGCCTTCTTAGCTCATAGACCGTATCTCGCTGTTTGTTTAAAACATCGTCGTACTCAACCAACCGTCTTCTAATGTCAAAGTGCAAAGATTCGATCTTTTTTTGAGCTTTTTCTATCACAGAACTTAATAGTTTAGATTCTATAGGCATATCTTCAGGGATGTTAGTAGCGGTAAAAAGTCTTTTTATAATATCTCCACCGAAAACTCGCAGCAAATTATCCTCCAGAGAAAGGAAAAACCTCGAAGAGCCAGGGTCCCCTAAACGTCCAGCACGGCCTCGCAGCTGATTATCTATTCTGCGAGCCTCATGCCTCTCTGTACCAAGGATATAAAGCCCTCCAAGCTTCTTTACCTCGTCATCAATCTTTATATCTGTACCACGCCCAGCCATATTAGTTGCGATTGTAACAGCCCCCTTGCGTCCTGCTTTTGCGACTATATGGGCCTCCCGTTCGTGATGCTTTGCATTTAGTACCTCATGTGGAATGCCCTCTTTTTTGAGCATATCTGATAGCAACTCTGAAACCTCTATGGAGGTTGTGCCCACGAGAATAGGTCTTCCCTGCTTATGTACCCTCTTTATCTCCTCTATTATCGCCTTATATTTTGCCTGCTTGGTCTTGTAAATTACATCGGGATGATCCTTCCGAATAATCGGTTTGTAAGTCGGCACCCTTACAACATCCAGCCCGTAGATCTTATTAAACTCCTCAGCCTCAGTCATAGCGGTACCCGTCATACCAGCTAAAAAGTCATACAATCTATAAAAATTCTGGTATGAGATAGTGGCTAGAGTCTTACTCTCCTGCTTTATCTCCACGCCTTCTTTGGCTTCAATGGCCTGATGAAGACCTTCGCTGTAGCGCCTTCCCGGTTGTACCCTTCCTGTAAACTCATCCACAATCAAAACCTGACCATCTTTTACTATGTAATCCTTATCGCGCTTAAACAGAGCCTTAGCCTTAAGAGCATTGTTCAAATGTCTAATATAAAGATTGTTACTCCAGATATTTTCCGTCCCTAAAATTTTTTCTACTTTTCTGGCCCCTTTGTCTGTAAGAGTGACAGACCTTGTTTTTTCATCTACGGTATAGTCTTCCCCTTCTTCTAATTGATTAGCTATTTGGGCAAACCGTTTGTAGATCTCACTCGAGTTCTGATCAGGCATAGAGATAATAAGTGGAGTACGAGCCTCATCAATAAGGATCGAGTCAGCCTCATCGACTATTGCAAAATACCGCGAACGCTGAACTCTCTCCTCAAGCGATTGAGCCATATTATCACGCAGGTAATCGAACCCAAACTCACTTGCCTGACCATAGACCACATCAGCCATGTATGCTTCTTTTTTGGATACCTCTACCAAGTTAGTCCCCCTTAAGCTAGACATATTGGTGAGATCTTTTTGTTTGAGAAGCTCTTTTACCTCTTCTCCCTTTATCTCAATAACCTCTCTGTCAGAGACCACTTTGTAGGCTGCCTGTGGGGTAACGACAGCTGTGGTCATTCCTAAAGCCATAAAGATATGTCCTGCCCATTCTGCATCCCTTCGGGCAAGATAATCATTCACTGTGTGGATATGAACCCCTCGAGCTGTCAAACCATACAAATAAGCAGGAAGAAGCGCAACATTGGTTTTACCTTCTCCCGTGAAAACCTCTATTACCTTGTTTTCTGCAAGCAAAATACCCCCTATTAACTGAACATCAAAGTGCCTGTGATTAGCAACACGTCTTGCAGCCTCTCTTACCCTTGCAAATACCTCAACTAAGATCTCAAACAACTTCTCCCTCTCTTTTAAAAGCTCGGCTTTTCTTTCTTCCTCGCTTATCTGAGTTAACAGAAGGTCAGGATTCTGACGGTTTTTCTTAACATCAATACCAAGTTTTTCACGAAAATACTCTGTAGACTGCGCGAGTTCTTCATCAGAGAGCTTTCTGACCTCTTTTTCTAAGGCATTGATCTTCTCTAAGACCTTCCTAGCCCTTGATATTTGGCGCTCATTATAAGAGAAGATCTTAGATAGCAATCCAAGCATAAAGGTATTATCTCATACTTAACCTGATAATCGTAGCATAAGAAGTTTTAATGTCAACATAAGTGTCGCCAAACCCTATAACCTCAATGTCTTTGCAGGTTAGACCAATGTCAGACAGCTTAGATACGTCGTCAAGATTGGCTTCTTTGTTTTTAGGCCACAGAAGTTCCCAGCGTCCCTTCGAAAACCCTAGCAACAATTTATCTGATACACCGATAAAACATCGATATTTGCTTGCATCAATCTTAGCTAATTTCTGACCATTAAAAATTAAAGTACCACTCCCTGATCTATAAACCATACTCCCCCGCTGAAGAATCTCCCCATAAGGTAGCAATTGTAACTTATAGGAATCTAAACTGAGATAAGCACTCTGAGGTTTAAGATAAAGCGGATTCTCCTCACTTAGCAAGATCACACCATCCGCTCTGCCTATTAAGCTGAAGCTGTACTTAAAGTCTATTGTCCTGACGAGCTTGCCAGATAAGTTGAAAACTCTTAGCCTGCTCACCCAATCTTTTTCGGAACTGATAGCAGAATTAAGAGCAAGTAGATAGACCCTATCTTTAGTACAAAATGCATCAATCAGTGCCTCATTGCTGTATCTATACCTGACTTTTACCTTCAAAGCTGTAGGGTCATATACAACTACCTGCTTTCCGTTTAGCTTAAAAATACAATTCTGATCAATCTTAAATATATCTTCAGCGCTTATTTTCTTATAATTATCTTTGCACCAGGCGTTGTTGTTTATATTCCAACACTTAAGCCTCTTACCCTCTTTAAAAAATAATTTATCCTCAGTAGCACCGACATAAAACATCTTAGAAGATGTCAGAGGGACTAAACTTACTTTTAAGCTAGAGCCAGCCCCATAAGGAACCTCTTTCTCAGGTCTAAACCTCACGATATACATATACACCGACGTATATGTAAGTAAAATCCCAAATGGTAGGAGCCATTTCCAGAGATGCTTAAGCCTTCTGATAAAGCCCAACATTCCAAAACTACACTTACAACTTATTAATAACCTGGATGAGGGTTATCTCCAGTTAACCTCCCCCAATACCTACCGCGCACAGCGGTCTTTATCTTTCGCCAGTCCACGTCTATTAAGGGCACCGGGTTAATGTGACACTTCGGAAGCCCACAAGTCCTTACCTCAAAATGCAAGTGATAGCCTAAAGGTCTGCATCTATACATTCCGCTATTGCCGGTAATAACCAATTTGGAGCGTCTTTTCACCCACTGATATCTTCTTAGCCCCTTCACATGAAGCAGGTGGAAGTAATATGTGTACAAACCATTGGGATGTTTTATCCCTACGTAATATCCACCACCAAAACACTTTGAAGCCCTATGGTATCCGACGGAGATAATCCTCCCATCTGCTGGCGCGTACACTTGACGCTTATAGACAGCGAAATCAATACCTGTGTGAGGCTTCTGATACGCTGTGTATCCATGCCACTGGCTGACCATAACATTAGTGTCGCTAAATAGCCAAGAGAAGTAGGGGCGCGCGTAAGCGCGCCCCTTAGTCGTCTTCACAGTACCCCAGTTCCCATCGATTAGGAAAACAACCAGTCTGTATTTAACATCCGCCGCAATCGCAGTAAATCTAACGTCAAATCTGGTAGTAGGCTTTTGATAAAAAGTCATCCTGAGCAGATCCTTTTTCTGCCAGCCCACAGAGAAGGCCCCGTGTACTTTGTATCCTAATGGCCTTAAAACCGTATCCTCAGATTGTTTGATAGTTACACACATAAACCAAGTCCGTGGATCCCAAAAGGTCCGAGGTTTACAAGCATAGACTACTCTTTTTATCTTAACCCACTGGGGTGTAGAGACATAAACATCAACTTTAATCCTGTTTTTGGAGGGAGTCTGTTGTACTTTAACTATCTTTCCGTTTATTCCCCCGCACTTTTTCTTTAATACCCTGCCCTTGTCTTTATGATACACCCACAGACACGAACCGGGACTAACCTTTAAAGGATCCCTAATTTTCACTATAGGAACATATCGATACTTATAAGCCCCAACCCCACTAGAATTGCCTGCCTTGTCAATCTGCTTAGCGGTAAATAAATATGTTAGATAAGGGACAATTGAAAGTTTGTCTGTAATCGAACGTGCCTTACAGGTGTACTGCTTATACATTCTCCCCCACAACCATACCTGAACTTTCGCCCCTGTCTCACACGAGACCCTCAGATAAGTTGTGCCTTTTTGTCTATACACCTTTATTGTGGGCTGTCTTGGAGGCGTCGTATCAACCGTAAAACCCACTTTTACATCACTACTATTGCCCACCTGATCATAACATCTTAATCTAAGGGTACGATAACCGTCCTTAAAGCACAGCTTCTTTGACAAATGCTCAACAAAGGTGTATCTCTTATAATTCCCAATATACACGCTTCCTTTAGCGTTCCGCTCGTAGCATGTAAATCTTGTATAAAAGCAGGAACGATTAAAAAGTCCCGGACTAACTCCTGAGATCTCTGGCTTAGGAGCAGTATTATCATTTGTAAGCAAAATAGGATCCGTAAGCAAAGCTCTGTTGCCGTAATCCCAGGCTATTCCATAAGCATAGTAGTAGCCATCTGGTTGGGTTTTAATCGCAGGCCAAGAGAAGCTTAAATAATCCTTATCAAGGGCGTAGGTGCTTCCCACAATCTTATGGTGAGCATCATAAATTCTGATCTCAACCTTATATGGTTTCTGATCACTTACCTTAAACTGCAGGTATACTCTTTGACCTTTACGAGAAGCAAACAAAGTTCTTGATGCTTTAAAATATTCCAAGTTTGGCTTATCGATATCCACTTCTAACTTAAGCGACTGAGTATAATCAGATTCATTGCCAAGAGAATCTCTAGCTTTTACAGCGATGTAATACTTCCCTGAGGTTAAATTAGTCAAGGTATACTCTGAGGTATTCAGCCAATCGGTCTCTATTGGAGACTCTCCATATTTCCAATACTTAAGCTTATAAGTGACTCCCTCTTCTGGAAAGGTTAAATACCATTTTACGGTTATGTGATCTTGACTAATATACGGCGGAAGGTATCTGAATTCTATATTATGCGGAGGCGTAAAATCCGTAGTAAAGCTTCTCACCTGGCTGACATTATAGTTACCGTAGGGATCCTTTACCCGCACCCTCCAGAAAAGCCTCCCTTCATAAGAGATGTGAATCGTAGCTGAAGTTTCTGTCTGCCAGTTGGTACTTTTGTATATAGTTTGAAAATCCTGCGATTTTGCAATTTCTAACCTATACGCGACAGGATCCCCGTCTGGATCAGTGCTTTGCCCCCACCGAAAAGTAATATCCCTCACACTAAACGCCGCCAGAGGCGCCGGCGCTAAAAGCGCCGGCGCCTCTGGAACAGTATTATCTTTGTATTCGACCCTAAAGCGCGGAACTTGCTCACTGTTGCACAACCACCCCTGCGCAAGACACTCCTTGCTCCAAAAAATCCAAGCAGGAGCCGTCTCGTCTGAAAACTTCAACACCAAAGCCTGCCTTTCCCCATGTTGCAAAAAATCCGCATACATAGCAGCAAACCTACTAGTCACCCCGATCGTCTTTGTCCCTACTCCACCACTTAGCAACTTCGAATAATAGTAATCCAACACTGACGGTTGAGAATGCCATGTCAAAGAAAACGGATCTATATTGCCCCTTGTAGTATATAAGTTAATTCTTCTATCTCCATCGGACTCGCTTTGATACATATACAGAACAAGGTTTGCCGCCGTTATCTGCTCTGGAGCAATATTTTTCTGCTGCAGCTGCTCAAAAAACGGGAAAAGGAAGATCCTTGTCTTTTGTTTACCGTAATAACTATCTAGACCTACATACAGATTCCTCTGCCCATATGTTAAAGTATCAGGATAGCCCTGCTCCACGTACAAATCCTCGTACACTGGTACATACATCACCTTTGAGGCTGCCTTAACCGCACTGCACAAACCAATTACAGTCAAAAAACTCGAACTCAGCGCCACTGCTATGGCCCACCTGATCAACCTCCTTAGCATACTTTGATTGTAGGCCGTAAAAATCCATCTCAAATCTGCTCAAAACCCTGTTTTACGCAAGAAAACGAAAACAAAATCAATCGAAAGCGGGACTTGCGCAAAAATCGAAAAAGTCGATTTTTGCGCAAGTCCCGTTGAGAAGCTGCCCTTTGTAGGAATAGTCCAACCCTGCGACGGGAAAACCCTCGGGCGCGGGGTCAAATTGATTTGGCCCCGCGCCCTTTTACTCAAGCTTCCACACCTGACGTCGCTTTTGTGAATCTCTCCACTGTTTAATCTTCTTATGATCTCCTGTAAGCAACACATCGGGAACCTTGTATTTCTTACCTTTATACTCAAACACAGCAGGCCGCGTGTATTGAGGATATTCTCCCTCAACCTCTACGATTCCATCTCTTAGCTTAAAACTTGTCTCCTCTTTAAGACTCTCAGGATTCCCCACACTCCCCTCAAGCAAACGCACTATAGCATCTGTGACTACCAAAGCCGGAAGCTCTCCTCCCGTTAAAACATAAGGGCCTATACTTAGCTTAGCGTCAACAAAGTGCTCTATCCTCGCATCAATCCCCTCGTATCTACCACAAAGGAGAATAAGGTGCAAATCCTCCTTTGCCGAAAACTTTGCAATGTGACTTGCCTGCTTTTGGGTAAACAGAGTACCGCTTGCCGCAAAAAGCCAAACTTTAGTTTCTGCATCAACCTTACTTTTTGTATACTCTATAGCCTTTACGAGAGGTCCTAGTTTCAAAACCATTCCAGGACCCCCTCCAAAAGGTCTATCATCAACGGTCTGGTGTTTGTCAGTAGTAAAACCACGAAGATTTACAGCACTTAGTCTAAAAACACGCTTATCAAGAGCCCTTTTCAAAATCCCGTACTTTGCATACTCTTCTATTATCTGAGGGAAAATGGTTATAACGCTTACATACAGCATCGAGTATAGTAGTGGACTAAGATTATAATCCCTACCGCAACTGAATAAAAAGCAGCAAGTAGCACTGCAGCTGCAGAGATATCCTTAGCGTGCTTTATCGAGGTATTAAACTCGGGAGATACCGTATCACACAGATATTCAATCGCCGTATTCACAAGTTCTAATGCCATAACAGAAACAATAGCAGTAAGCAGCATAAACCACTCGAAAAGATCAAACCGCAACATAAAAGCAGTGAGACTCAGAATCAAAGAAATTAAGATCTCTATCCTGAAATTAAGCTCAGATTTAAACCCGTCTATCAACCCCCTGAGTGCAAATTGTTGGCTTTTTAAATGCTTCTGAACAATCTTTTTCATCTTCCCCTTATTAACATTAGCACAGTTTTAGCCAAAATCACAAAATCTAACCACAAACTCCAATTCTGGATATACCATACATCGATCTGCATACGCTTGGCAAAGGTTCGCTTATTGCGCCCTGAAACCTGCCACAATCCCGTAATACCTGGGGTTACAGCAAGAATACGATCAAAATAATCTCCCATTTTTTCACGCTCTCGTGGCATGTAGGGTCTTGGCCCTACCAAGCTTATATCACCCTTTAAAAGATTAAAAACCTGAGGTAGCTCATCTAAATTAGTCTTGCGCAAGAAGTATCCGATGCCTTTGATGATCCTAGGATCCTTCTTTAAAGGCAGCTTTTGGTACTTATCCCAATACTTTTTAAGCTTTGGATTCTTTTTTAAGTATTCTTCTAAAATCTTATCGTTGTTGTTATACATTGTTCTGAATTTTACAAAGTTGAAGGTCTTGCCACCCTTACCGTAACGCTTATGAGTAAAAAATACAGGAGCTCCATCTTTTAGATAGATAATCAGGCTGACAACAAGGAAAATCGGCCAGGTGAGAAGCAAAACCAATACCCCCACGATAATGTCTATAATTCGTTTAATTACCTTGCTCCTTTTCTTATTTAGCCCTTTCTTTATATCGAATATAAACAAGTTTTCGTACATTAAATGCACAACATTCGAATTCATGACATCAAAACCTAAGAATTCAGGAACAACCAAAATCCTGGAGGTTACAAAATAGATCTTTTCTATGAGCTGACTTATTAAGGGGTCAGAAGTGTCAGGTACCACCACCACGACACCTGCGTACTTTCCACTTTTCAGCCGATCTTTTATCTTCTTATAAGCAGCTTCAAGATCGGTTTTATCTTTAATTGCAATCTCAATGCTCTCTACTACACTATAACCCAAGTATTTATTCACAGCGAGTGGCTTGCGCACTGATACCTTCGTGTTTATCTTTACTTCTAACATAGGCAGCTGCCACAGGCCTAAAATATAAAGAAGCTTCTTAAACAGATATTTATAGATAGGCAAAATAATCAAAAGCACAATAGGCTGAAGTATCAGAATAAGCCTAGAAATATATGGATTTAATTTAGCCAAAGCTACGAAAGAGAAGCTAATCAACATCGCAATCACGACCCCCTTAAGAATTGCCTTTAATTCTTCCCAGAAAGTCATGTTCTTGGAATAAAGGCCCTCTGAGATAAAGACTACGATGTATATAAGCATTAGCCACCAATTTCTAATCAAAAATTCACCCACATCTCTAATATAAAGCCTATGCAGCCCGGGGAATATTGCCTCTAGCTTTATACGGATCCAAAAAGCTATTGCAAAACTTAATATGACAAGCAAAACATCCTGAGCAAAGATGCTAATACGCCCTGCCAAATTTTTCAAACCTATTGTACTCATCTATTACTACCTTTCTAATTTTATCCCTGAAGTTCTCCGCTGAAAACCGCTGGGCCCTTCTATATAGTACTAATCTTTTAGCCTTAAAATTATCTGCCCACGTAAGGGCCTTTTTCAGTTCAGAGGGTATAAGCCTTTTGAGAAGATACCCAGTTTTCCCGTGCTCAACAATATCTAAAGCCCCGCCTTTTCGCAAGGCTATTACCGGAGTACCCACTGCGAGCGCTTCTGCCATTGAAATGCCAAAATCTTCAAGATTAGGATACACTAAAGCCTTAGCCCCTGCCAGTAACTTCCATTTTTCAATCTCAGGGACAAACCCTAAAAACTCCACATTCTTTGACTTTCCTAGCCTCCTACATCTTTCAAAAAGTGACCCTTTACCTACTACGATCAATTTTCTATTGGTAGGCCAGATCTTTACGAGTTCACAGATCTTTTTGTACGGCTCAAGCCTGTTGATAAATACAAAATAATCCCTCCTTTTGGTCTTTCTCCATTTAGAAGCGTTTTTTATATCAACTGGCGGGAAGATTATCTTACTGTCTCTCTTAAAAAACCTTTTTACGCGTCCCTTAACCTCAGTACTATTTACTACCATAGCATGAACACGATAGGCTGCAGCGCTGTTGAGCTCTCTTAGCTTATAAAACAAAAATCTTTCAAGAATTTTACTTACTAAAGATTTCGCCTTTATCATAGTAGAATCAAGTCCCCACAGCGCCCTAAAAGGTGTATGTACATAAGCTATAAGAGGAGTTCCGACTGGAGGGACTATATGGAACCCAAAGCTTGAAGTATCTACCACTATAACATCAGCATCACTTATTCTATAACTGCCCCACAACACAGGCATCAAACGAACGAGTACCACTTTAAGGATTGAACTTAGAAAAGGAACTCTTTTCTTATAAACCATATAAAACATCCAATGCAGAACTCCTGTGCTGATCTGGGATACTCTAATATTTCGCGCGACATCTTTGGGGAAAGTAAAGTTTTTATCAGAATAAAGTGTATATACAGGGATTTTACCTTTGACTCCAGCTTCTTTAAATGCTCGAACAATCTCATAAAAGACCCTCTCAGCCCCTCCTTCATACAAAAAGAAGTCATGGGCCAAAGCTACCTTTAGGTGTCTAAATTTTGCGGTAGATCTCATATGTTGTGCTATTATACCATTTAGATATGGCAAAACAGACTATAAAAAAACCGAAAAAACCTATAAGATCCGCCTCTGGAGTTACGGTTATCACCCTTCTTACAAAACCCTATCCATGCCCAGGAAGATGCATCTTTTGCCCCACATATTCTAATATGCCTAAAAGCTATATCGCAGATGAACCTAGTGCCCAACGAAGTCTTGCTCTTAAGTTCAACCCATTCCTTATTACTCTTGCTAGGCTGCTGGTACTTTTTAAAAATGGTCACAATGTCAACAAAGCAGAGATAATAATAAACGGAGGAACCTGGTCATATTATCCAGGCCAGTACAAAACCTATGTTATAAAGAGTATCTTTGCTGCGCTAAACACATTTACCCCTGATCTTTCCCAAAAGCTTGATCTACCGATCACTAAAAATAAGCTAAGGCGACTCAACGTTTCATTAAAGCAATTTTTAAGCTTAAGCCTTGAAAAGCTCTATAGCAAAAACACTACAGCATACTCCCGGGCCGTAGGAATAAGTGTAGAGGAAAGGCCTGATACTATAAAGCTTAAAACACTCAAATCCCTGCGAAAGCACGGAGTTACTAAGGTTCAAGTTGGATTTCAATCTATGGACGATATGATATTAAGAATAAACAAACGTGATCATACAGTAGCAGACAATATCCGCGCTGCAAATCTACTTAGAGCTAACGGGTTTAAGATTAATGCGCACTTTATGCCCAATCTTTATGGAGCCACCCCTGAAAAGGATTTTGAGTCTTACAGAAAACTTATTACCCTTATAGCTCCAGATGAGGTTAAGATCTATCCCACCGTACTTCTTAAAAACACCCGACTTTACAGGCTCTATCTTCAAGGTAAATACAAACAATACACTGAGCCAGAACTTATTGAACTTATAGCTAAACTCAAACTTATAACACCATACTGGGTCAGAATAAATAGGATCTTTCGAGACATCCCCACCCCCTATATGCAAGGCATTAAAATAAAGAGCAATCTACGCGAGATAGTCAGAGAATACATGCACTCTCAAGGTCAAAAATGCAGATGTATAAGGTGTAGACAAGCGATGTTTCTTTCACCTCCTAAAACATACAGCATAAAAGTTTATAAATATTCTTCGCAAATAGGCGACAACTATTTTATAGCGGCAGAAGAAAGCGACAAGCTCTTAGGGTTTGTAAGGCTATTTCTCCCCAACTTGCATGGAAAAGCACTACAGCTTAGCCCGATAAGAGGCCATGCCATGATTAGAGAAGTCCATGTCTATTCTCAAGTCTCCCCCTTTGGCAAAAGAGAAAAATTCAGTGTTCAGCACACTGGGATAGGGAAAAGCCTGATACGTAAAGCAGAAAAGATATCTCGCCAAGAGGGCTACAGACGTCTAAGCGTAATAGCAGCGATAGGCACAAGACTCTACTACGAAAAACTAGGCTACCAGTTGACTGATCTAAACTACATGAGCAAACAGCTAGAGTAAGAAGCTAGGAAATCGCCTATCTTCTTCGCACAGAGAGTTGCCTGCCCAAATAATAATTCAAAACGGCCGGGGCAAACCCCTCAATATAGAAACCCTCCTGAGCGGGCGACGGGACTCGAACCCGCAACCTTCTGCATGGCAAGCAGATGCTCTAGCCAATTGAGCTACGCCCGCGTGTTTAAATGATATCATGCTATAATAGCTTAAATCAAGGATAATTTAAGCTACTGAGCTTTAAATGTTTACAGATCTTTCCGCTAAGATTTCAAATCTTTCACAACAAGAAAGGGAGGAATTCATAAAGGCCGTCTACAAGCTTATTCTTAACAGAGAACCAACTGAAAGAGAACTACAAAACTATAAGTATTCCCTGTACACAAAGTGGCAGGTGATCAAAAAACTATTAGAATCCGAAGAACACAAAAAACTCCTTGAGAACGGCTCAAAATTCGAAAAAACCAAAGAGAACCTTCAATCTTTAGAAGACAAAGTCAGGGAACTAGAAACTGTAATAGAAACCCTTAAGAAAGAACACCAGGCTCTTTCAGAGATCCTCCAAGAAAAGAACCGCCACATACAGCAACTTAGAGAGCATCTAAATACAGTATATCTCACTCTTACTAAATCCTTAGAAAAAAGAGCCCACAAAGAGCCTTATCATACAGTAGCAGGAACCCGAGTTGCAGAAGAGATACAGGTAGATGCTTCTAATCCTAATACTAAGACCCCTAACAGCAGCGAATCTAAACCCACTGTTTCAAATCCAAGAGCCAAATCTAAAAACATCATTACAGCGTTACTTAATAAAATAAAGCATGGCTAAAGCAGTCCAACTTACAACTCAGGTCGGTACACAGCCTCCCTGGAGTAAAAAAGTACCAATTTATGTATACTTAGAGGTCCCCTACTCTGCTCAGAGGGCTAAGATTCTAATTACCTCTACCCCGAATGCGAAAATAAACCCACAAGAAGCAACGATAGAGCCTGTAGTAGCAAACAAAACATACCAAATAAAAGCCACTTTGCTGCCACAAAGTAAAGGCACCTACAAAATCGATACAACTGTGTTTATTTATACTCAAACGCAAACCATCCCATACAACTCCAGCACGGTTGTAAATTTTAACTCCTCTTTAAGACAAACACCCCACCCTAAGGCATACTACCCTATGGCCGCGGCTTTTTATCTTACCCTAGCGACCATCGTTATAGGTATCTTAGTCTTAGTTCTAAAATTAGGCAAAAAACTCATCTATGTATATATCCCTAACTGGCTCGCCAAAGAAGAAAACAGACCTATTTAGGTTAATCCTTCTTACTACTCTAAGCTTTCTGTTAGCACTGGCCTTTATCTATAGTCTAAGGTTATATTTTAAAGTAAAAAGCGCCACAACTTTCCTAGAGCTAGCTACACGTACTAAGAAGCTTGAACAATTAGACAAGAGATTAAATCAGATCACAAAACTAGATACCGAAAAAACAGCCGCAGAGGAACTCTTAGATACTCTCTCTACTGTTAAAAGACTAAAAACAGAGTACAAATTTATTTACATTGATGAAGAAACCGTACCTCAACTTCTTAAAATTGTCGCCCGCAGCTCTATACAAAAAATTAACTCAACTGTGAAAGAAAGGCTACACACCTGTGACCAACTCGAGAAAACACTCAAACAAGCCTACTACCTTAAAATCATTAATACCACCATAAACAATTTTAACTCCTGCATCTTAAAAGTAGATTTTAAGGGCAAAGATGAATCTATCGCTAAATCCCTTAAAGAATGCGCTAAAATTCCTGACAAGAAGCTTCTTGAGCAGATTGCACAACAAGCGAACTGCCCCCAGATTAACAACTTGATAAAAATGTTCACCGGATACTCATATCTTTCTGACTACTACGCTGCGCTGGCCCGAAAAGATTACAAAGAAGCAAAAAGCCTAAAAAACAAAGCTGTAAGCTATATCAACGTGAAAAATCCTAACGGTTGGAAAGAATGCTTTAGGCAAAATTAATTCAAGAAGCCCCAGAAGCAAAGAGGGATTAGGGTATGTGGCCAAAAGTGTTAATAACACATTTTACCCCAGCCCCTTTACCTCCACGCCCCAATGTAGGCTAACTGTTTGGTGATGGAAGGTCCCTAGTCAAGAGATGATTTAAAACAGCCGGAAGAATGGGAATCTTAGGAACTCACGCGAAAATCACTCCTTCGATTTTTGCGTAAGTCCTCTGAAAGTATGGTAAAATTAGCTAGGATGAGTAAAAATATTAGAGAGATCTTCGCTAAAAAATTAAGAAAGGCCCGAGAGCTTAAAGGATTAAGCCAAAGAGAATTGGGCCTGCTTACTGGTCTCTCAGATAAAAGTATAAGTGCCTATGAACAAGGAAGGGTTATGCCTCCACTTGATATTCTTCCCAAGCTGGCCAAACAGCTAGATCAGCCTCTCTCATACTTCCTTAATGAAGACACCCCAGTTGACAATCTGATTATCCAGCTTGAAAAACTTGAAAGCACTCTACGAGAAGTGAAAAAGCTTCTTCCCTCTATCAAAAAGATGATCAGAAGAAGAAAAAGATCATCCAAAAGACAGTAGAGCCGCGTAACAAAATCTGTTCTGTCCTGCCCCAGACATTGGAAGGTTCATCCTAATTCACTTGTTTATTTCTTAGTGGCAAAAGAAGTATTATTCCTACTCCTATAAAGTAAACCCCAAGACTCGGAAGTATATCCTCTACGTGGGAAGGAACCTGATAATCCTTAACCTTATTGTTACCTATATACAAACCAGAAGCACACTTATTAGGCAGCCTAAAGCCTTGCTGCGGCATGATTACCACCTCACGATCCTGCAGGATTCTAAAAGGATTACAAACTATATTCTGGACTACCATGCAATTGTTCGAGGTATTTACCAACACCTCATGATTTTTTAATCTTAGCTGGTCTATTTTTAGACCCAGTCCAGTAAGCTGACAATGAAAGACCCTTTGGCCAGAGGGCTCAATTTTGAAATCAGATACGTCAGCGAGCTGGGTTGTGAATCCTAAACACTCCTGTAACTTATCGCATGAAACAAAGGGCACGTGAAAAACCCCATATTTATCAGGGCTAAAAACGAATCTTCCTGAGTCATATTCCTCCACCCCCAGAACCCCATATCTAAACACAACACTCCGTACCATTCCTGAAGCAGGATCGATAAAAAACCCTTTAAAATACAAATTAGGCAACGCCAAACTCTCTGCCCTCTTGAAACACCTCAGGTCCAAATCTCTTGCAATAACCCCCACAGAATCCTCAACCGCCAAGAACCCAAATTTATCTCGATAAAAATAGGAATCAGCAAAATCTAGATAAGCCTGCTCACATGAAGAGATCTCTCTGGGGTAAAAATATCCTGCTTGACTCCTGAAGCTGTATTCAACAGTAAGGTGCGAGACATCCTTAGAAACAAACCATATACTTGAACTCTTCAAAGGATCTGTAGATATAGCCACATAGTTATCGTACTTGCTCTCTAGTCTCCCCAACAGCGGCTCATATTCCTGATTATTTAGATAGACTATGAATTTAAAAGGACTTTTTATAGGAGGAAACAAAGCATAATAAACACCCTTATTGTGAGATACTATCCAGCCCTTTACCTTGGCATTAAATTTGAACCTGAGTTCCTCTTTTGGTTTAAGTACTACAGGCCATTTTTTAGAGCTTTTTATCCTAAATGCTGTAGACCCGTACTCTGCGAAGGTATCTATCAAAACGTTCTGCTTATTTATACCGCTTACTTTAAAATCAACAAGCTTAAAAAATGGAAAACTTACAGAGAACTTATCAACCGAAATCCTCTGAGAACTCTGATTAAAAAGTACCAGTGAAGCAGAAAGTCTAACATCTTCTGGGGAATCAATAAAGATCTTTACAGTTCCCTCTTCCCTAATGGGGTTGTATGCTAGTGCCAAGTTGCTAAATGCTGATACGAACCACCCGAGTAAGGTAAGAATAAAAACGATCGTACCAATCAAGCTCTTTTTTCCCAAAAAACCAGGTAAACTTTTCATATTTTCTTAAAAACTGTTTAACAATAGGTGTTTTAGGCGCTATAGATAAACCGCGATTAAGCTTCTCTTTATCTACTTTAGCATATCTTAAAACATTTCTATAGTTGGGGTTTCTAACCAACTCTTGAGAGTTGTTCCTCTGGATTAAGTAAAAAGGAGCTCCCCTCTTCCCTTCCACAAACACATGAGCAGGTTGGTCTTTGCGATGAACCTCTACAACGACCCCAACATTTTTAGTCGGATTAATAATCGTATACGCCCATCCGGGAGGGATCACTATCTTCTCAGAAGGGGCAAGCTCAGTATAGTAAGTTATCTTGGTCTCCTCTCCTCTTAACTCGCTTAGCTCTATATCCACAGGATGTAATATCACCGCTAAAGGTGTAGTCACACTCTCTATTATTCTGGGATATTCAACTGAATGAATCGTTTTACTCTTAGCGAATTCAACCCCTATTACATGAGAGAAAATCACAAAGATTTTGACTCTCACATTAATCTTTGAGAACAGATATCGATTGTCTTGCTCTCTTACCCAATAGGTTTTGTAAATAAGCTTAGGAAAAACTGTAACAGGATTTAAGTAATAGTCGCTTAACTCTTTAACGTACTTATGGTAGTGGGAATATACAACCAAGAATTTTTCATCCACAGTAATATTTTCACCATCGAAAAATACAGGCAAGCCAATTTTTGAACTTAAGTCCCTCATTAGTCGCTATAACCTTTATTTATCTCTCGCACCCCCCAGGCCAGAACCCCAAGAACCAAAAAGGCCACAATCGTGATAAGGTCTACCTTAGACCCAAAAATTTCAAAATCCTGGGTAACAACCTGGGAAAAAATGTTAATTACAGGATCAGTTATACGGTAAATAAAGTCTACCCATGCTACATCTCTACTGGCAGAAACACTATTTAGAATTCCCCTTACTGCTAAACCAACTTGGAGTAAGATCAATGCCGCATGAACCGATCCTAACAGTAAACGTCGCATTAAAGGGATTATACTAAAATTGTAGCTTTAGTCAATTTATAATAGAGACAATAGAAAGAATATAAACGGATTTACAGGGGCTAGGCCAAAATTGTAGAAGGTAACTGCTCCGGGTGACACTAAAACAGGTTCCTAAGGCACGGCCCCTCTTTTATACTTTATCCTACTCCATTCTTATCCCCACGGACGACTTCATGCGAAGAAATTGATTGACGAAATACAACTGCCTCCACTATTAATCTAGTCTTCTTTGGTCTCTGGCTTACCAAAGTAAACCCGCGTCTTTAAGGTTCTATGATACTCCCCAAAACCGTCTTCGTTGGGTTTGTTATCCGTCAGCTCTTTGGCAAACTGCCTTACCTGGCTTGATGCGTAATCCGCCATAGCTACGATAGCAGCCTCAATAGTCGCAGGTCTTACAACTGCTCCTAGCTCAAGATCATGATGATGCGAAAGAATAATATGAACAAGCTTCACATACTCTTCTTCTGACAGAGCTTTAGGCCTTTTCTTAGTTACAAGATCTACCCCTAAAACTATGTGACCAATCAGATATCCTTCTTTAGTTCGTTTAAAACTGGTAGGCTCAACCTTAAACTCAAAGATTTTCCCTATATCATGCAGAAGTGCTCCCGCTACTACAAGATCTTTATCTGCCATTGGGTAATGTTTAGCTATACTTAAAGCTATCTCTACTACCTCTAAAGTGTGTTCAAGCAGCCCGCCAATGTAATCGTGGTGGACCTTCTCGCCTGCAGGGATCACTTTTATCTTCTCAAGCAAAGATTCATCTTGAAAGATAGAGGTTAGCAACTGTTTAAGGCCTTCGCTTTTTATATTTTCAATGTGGTAATACAGCTTACTTAAAAGCTCGTTTACGCTCTTGTTTGAACTTTTTAAGAAATTACTGGGATCAAACTCTTGAGATAATTTAAGCTTAGTGACTATAAGCTGCAGATCTCCCCCGTACTCCTCGGCATAAAAATCAACTTCAACTACATCCCCTGGCTTTACCTCTCCTATCTCGCAGAACGGGAAATAATCAGACCAGATTCTAGCACCTATCGTCCCGGTCTTATCCTTAAGCACCAACCTATAAAAAGGTTTGCCTGCCTTAGTCTTATGTTGACGAATCTCGTCGACAACAAACTCTTCAGATTTCCCTTCTACTCCATCTGTAATATCTTTAACGAACAGATTTTTCACGCATTACACCTTTTAAATTTATATAAAGACCAAGAAGCATCATAAAAGAGAAAATCAAAGTAGGGATAACAGGAACCTTTTCATCAAGCCACAAATAAGCAGCTGGTACTGCTATAAGAGGCTGTAGATAGGTAAAATATGTCACTTCTGAAACCTCCAGATACTTTAAAGCAATATTGTATCCTACCATCGCAACAATTGAAGAGAATATTGCCATAAAAATCACACCCCAATTAAACAACCCCAGGGTAAGATTATGGACGTTAATCCAATCTGGATAAAAGATAACTATCACAACTGCAAAGGTTGCAAGGGCCAACAAAAAGCTTAAAAAGTTAAATGAAAAATCAAAACCCTTAGGCTTGCGACGGACTTTATTAAAGTAAGCTTTAAGATCCAGCACACTATAGAGAAAGATGACATTCCCTAAGGTAATCAAAGTTAGACCAAGAAGATGATTACCCTCTCCGAGGTTAAAGGTCACATAAATCATTCCCAAAAAGCCTAGAAAAGTTAAAATCACTCCTATCTTCTCATCATGGTTTACATGCTCATGCAGCCGGCGAGAAGCAATATACATGGCAAGAAGTGGAACTAGAGCTGTAATTACAGAGGCCAAGGAAGCGCTAGTGTACTGAATCCCCAAAAAAAGCAAAAGCAATACCACAGCATTTTGTAGAAAGGCCAACCATATTAACTTGCGATGCCTCACATAGTATTTAATATGGAACCCATAAATTAATCCCACAGGCAACATTAAACCTACCACCCAGATAAATCTATACAGCAAGAAAGGAATAGGAGGAATCTGAGAAAATGAAGCCTTAATCACAACAGGAGCAATTCCCCAAATAAATGTGTTTGCAAGCATTAAGAGGATACCCTTTACACGGCGATTCATAAACATAACAGAGCTGGAACCGGGACTCGAACCCGGGACCTCACCCTTACCAAGGGTGCGCTCTAACCACCTGAGCTATTCCAGCCTGAGCCGGAGATGGGATTCGAACCCATGACACGCGGTTTACAAAACCGCTGCTCTACCGCTGAGCTACTCCGGCGTCCTGCAAAGATTTTACCGGGGAAAGATGGTTAATGCAAGAAAAAGCGAGGGGCAAAAATCGGAACTGTCGATTTTTGCCCCTCGCCTTTTTCCTGAAACATTCCGGTTGTCTCACCAAGATCCTACCTGAATATATCCAAATAGAAACCGCCATCAATAGTCAAAATATTACAGGGCGTAGGGCAAATGCGCTAATTCCGCATTTTGCCCCACGCCCTAAACTAAGTTCTTTTTCCATGGTGGTGGGAAGGTTGCCCATACGTAGGGTAGTTCAAAACACCTGGGAGGAGAGTAATTTTTAGGGGCTGGGGCAAAAATCAACTTTTTTTGATTTTTGCCCCAGCCCTTACAGCCCCAATAACACACGAACTATCTTTACCAAAGGCAAAGTAAGGAATTCTCTCATAAAGGAAACCACTGTAATAGCTCCTTCCTTTAGCAAGACTGGTAAACGCGTAGTATAAAGCAGAATCAACAGAATTATCGGGCCATACGGCCTAATAGCTTCATAGTAGTACTTAAGCGAAGTTGGAATCACAAAGGATAAAAACTTATACCCATCAAGTGGGGGAATAGGTATAAGATTAAAAAGCGCAAGCAAGACATTAAGTAAGGCTGTGATATACAGAGTTCCGCCCACCACAGGTGTAAAAATCATTAGTTCGTGTAAAAATAAAGCCACATACGCTAACAGTAGATTAGCGAGTGGTCCAGCGACTGCAACAATGGCCATATCTCTGTCAGGATTCTTGAAGTTGTAAGGATTCACTGGCACTGGTCTTGCCCAGCCTATTCTTAAATAGAGCATGGCCAAAAGCCCCCATGGATCTATATGCTTTAATGGATTGAGCGTCAATCTTCCTTCAGAGGCGGCGGTGTAATCTCCTAGCTTATAAGCAACATAGGCGTGAGCAAACTCATGAAAAGATACAGAGAAGAGTAAGATTGCAATTCCTATCAATACTTCTAATAGCCCCATATCCGACCTTACATCACTTATGTATGTAAGGGGCAGTTTTGGGGCAGTGCATGCGCCTGGCGGGACTCGAACCCACAACCTCTGGTTCCGCAAACCAGTGCTCTATCCAGTTGAGCTACAGGCGCTAGTTTTGAGCAATTATATCACGAGAATACTAGTCCTCTAGCTCAACTCTTACAAAAACACCTTCTTTTATTGCTTTTATCTTTACGATCGAACGAATTGCATTAATTACTGCACCTTTTTTCCCGATTACAGCACCCATATCAGATGGGTCAACCTTGACCTTTATAGTGATCCTGTCTCCATCTTTTTCTTCAGAGACAGATACAGCATCGGGATTATCCACGATGTTTTTTACTATAAATTCGACTAAATCTTTCATTTAAATTAAAATAAAATTAGTTACTATCATTACTTTCTTGGCCCTCTGACTGCTGATCTGTTTGCCCCTCTGCAGATTGGGATGTTTGATCATCAGCCTGGGACTTCCCGTTATCTTGGTTACTACCCTGCGAACCCTCTGCTTGCTGATCAGATTGGGATTTATCTGCACCTTGGTCCCCTTGCTTAGCCTTCTTCTTTGGAGGCTTATCAGGCCAAAGTTTTTTCTTCTCTTCGACAGGGAGTATTAGCTTAAGCACAGCCTCTGATGGCTTGGCCCCCTGTTTTATCCAGTAATCGTATCTTTTTTTATTTAACTTATACTTTGGCTTCTTAGGCAACAGTGGATTGTACCAGCCTATAGCCTCTATATAAGCCCCCGTAGCTTTCCGATGCGAAGGAATAACTACAATTCTATAGAATGGCTGGTGCTTTTTCCCGAAACGCATCAATCTAATCCTTAACATTCCTTTTGGCAATTATTTTATCTAATTTTTCGAGCGCTTCCTGGGCAGCTTCTTCATGAGCTTTCTGTTTAGACGAGCCTGACCCTTTCCCGAGTATTTTACCATTAATCTTTACCACAGCGGTATAAATCCTTTCATGAGCTTTGCCTTCCTCGCTTATTATCTCATAAACCGGAGTTGACTTAAAGTGCTTTTGAGTTATCTCTTGTAGCCTAGTTTTAGGGTCAATATAAGACTTAGAGACGACCACCCTATTGATTCTAGGTTTAAGCCACCTAAGTACTGTCTCTTTCGCATTTCTATAACCACCGTCTAGATAGATCGCTCCCACTATGGCCTCAAACACATTTGCAAGTATGTATGGTTTATCCTCTCCTCCTGTTTTTCTCTCCCCCTTACCTAGGAAAATATAGGGGCCAATCCCAAGCTCACGCATCACTTCTGCTAGACTCTCTGTACGGACAACCGCGGCTCTTATCAAAGTTAGGATCCCCTCGCTTAACTTAGGATAGGTCTTAAATAGATATTCAGAAATTATAAGCTCAAGCACCGCATCACCTAAAAATTCCAACCTTTCGTTCGTGTAATAATACCCTTTCTCTTTTTTAAGAACATTTATGAAGGATCTATGAGTCAAGGCCACTAACAGGTATCTGGGAGACCGGAATGTATATCCTAGTAATTCATAAACCCTCTGTAAGTGCTTGAGCTCCTGCTCGGTTATTCTAATTTTCTGATTCACCCTGGATTAGCTCTGGAAATTTATTTCTTAAAAGGTTGCCTAGCAAGCCGTTTACGAATCTATAGCTGTTTTTGTTTCCGTACTTTTTTGCCAACTCTACAGCTTCATTTATTGCGACCTTTACAGGGACCAGTTTAGCCAAAAATCCTTCAGCTATTGCAACACGCAAAATAGCAAGATCAACTTTGTTGATATCCTCGAACCTTCTTTTAGGAGAAAATTCCCTTATCAAATCGTCTATTTTATCAATGTTGCTAAGAACCCAGTTTTTAAGCTTTTTATAATATTCTTTATCATAGCTTTCCTGCTTAAAATCTGTACCCCATTTTACAGCGCCGTTTACAGAATCAGCATAAAGCTCCTGGATAAGACGGAGTCTCGCCCGTGTGCGAGCCTGAGGCATGTTAGTAGGCACCACAATTAGGACACTTCATGTGTGGGAACTTAAGGTGTCCACACTTTTTACACTTCACAACGTTTTTTAGTACGTTTTTAACCTTTCTTAACCTTTTTGCCATATTTACCCGAGTCTTTCTCTTGCTTATCCTTCTTTTAGGAACAGCCATAATTTCAGCTTTTATACTTAAGCTTAGCAAGTATACTAAAAAAGGTTATCACCTGCAACTTTAGGGGGCTGGGCGAAATTTTCCAACAAATTTCGCCCAGCCCCCAAACAGGAGATTATTCCCTTTGGCCGACAGGTTCCCTACCAGGAAAGAGAACCACCTCCATAAGAAAATCTCCTCACTCAGGAAGTGTTGTCTTCTAGCGCGGCGGGGCCAAGATCTGGAAAACAGATCTTGGCCCCGCCGTTAATAAACCTCCTTTAGAAAATTCGCCATAACTATCGCGGACCTTATGCTAGGTCCTCCGCCTTCTAACAAAACCGCAAAAGCATACTTAGGATGCTCATAAGGCCAAAAACCCATCACCCACGCATGGGTGGACAGATAACCATCTTTAGTCTTTATACCAAACTCCGCAGTTCCGGTTTTGGCCGCGACTTTTACCGGAACGTGATTTAAAACTCTAATGATCGCCCTCGGACCTGCCACACTCAGTCTCATGCCTTCCGCAACTATTCTTAAATTCTCTTTCTTTACAAAATTACTCGCCTTTACCATTGGCTCGTACTTTTTCACCTTACCATCAGGATAAATAAACTCCTTAACCAGCTGAGGTTTGTACACCGTTCCCCCATTTGCAATGGTAGCTGCCACACTGGCAAGCTGAATAGGTGTTACAAGTGTTATACCCTGGCCAATCGCTGTATTGCATGAATCTCCTTCAGGGTACCAGATAGGATCAAGCCAAGTGTATCCATGCTTGGCCAGATAGATCTTGTTTTCAGGTGAAGGTAGTCTTCCTGGCGCCTCCCCAGGTAGATCAACTCCTGTCTTATGACCGATGCCAAACCTCTCCGCATATGGAATAAACTTGTCTATTCCAAGCTTAAGCATGGTCCTACAGAAAAATATGTTACTTGAGACCATTAGAGCCTCTCTAACAGTAAGCCAGCCGTATCTATGCTTGTGATACTCTTGGAACGGATAATTCCCAGCCAGGTAGATAACCCCTGTGCTATTAAACCTGGTAGACGGTGTAATTGCTCCCTCATTTAAAGCCGCTGCTGCGACTATTGTCTTAAAAGTAGAACCTGCAGGCTCCTGAGCTGCTATTGCTCTGTTTAAGAGTGGATACCTCTTATCTTTTACTAACTGAGCATACTTCTTTTTAGAAATTCCTCCTATAAACCAGTTGTTATCATAAGAAGGATATGAAGTCATTGCTACTACTCCACCAGTATTCACATCTAAAATAACCGCTGCTCCTCCCCTTGCGTGGTAAGTATTCACAGCAGAAGCTAAATGTTTATAGAGTCTTTTCTGCCAATCTAGCTTAAGAAAAAGCTTTAAAGTAACGCCTGGTTCAGGAGCCTTGTAACTATTGGATAATTCAGCTATCTTCTCACCGTACTTATTAGTCTCCACCACAACTTCTCCATGTTTGCCTCTTAGTAACTTATCGTAGTAAGCCTCCAAACCTTCTCGCCCTACTGTATCATCCATTAAAAGAGTGGGGTCCTTCTGGATATCCTCAGCATACACAAGTCCTGTATATCCCAGAACGTGAGCTATTGATTGCTTGTACGGATAATATCTATAAGTTGACTCCCTGATAAACAATCCCTCTGGCCTCTCAACCTTCATCTTTACCGCGAGATCCCGAGGGATCTTGTGGAGTAGGAGCCTCTCATAAGCAAATACCGTGTTCTCGGAAGAGAGTAGGTCGGTGTATCTTTTTCCTAACATTTCTTTGATCTCTGGATACTTCTTAACTATATCTTTAACCGAGATCTCCCTGGGGCTGTAATACAAATCATAAGCTACTCTATTTTCCACCAACTTTTTCCCAGATGAGTCCAATATCACTCCCCGTGGAGCTTTGATGATCCTCTTGGTTAATCGATTACTTGCAGCCAGCTGTTTATAGTACCCTCCATGAGCCAAAACGAGCCTTATGTGAACAGAAAAAACGAATGCTACCAATAAAATTCCCGCCAAAAACAAAAGAGCCACACCCCATTTTTGAGTGTCCAGGACCTGCTTTTCACCGTTACCTTTTGGCAAGTTTAAATCTTGTATTTCGACGGCCTGCAACATCGTAAAATTGTAACACAAGGTTTATAAGTATATATTCAGTAGCATACACCAAAATTTTTACAAAAATCTTACTAAAGTCCTGGGGGAATGCAGAAAACCCATTGATTAATGCTGTAAGCCCAAGACGTAAAATGATATATAAAGCAGCTACAATAAACCCTTTTATCACAAACATATACACCCTTGTCTTAGGAATAAACAGCTCCAAAGCCAGCAGTACTACTCCTAAAAATGTATACATACCCACACCATATGGCACTAATAAGCTTAAAAACAAAACTCCAACTAAATAACCCCAGTAGTCTTCCAGCCATAACAGACGGCCTGCTAAGAGAAAAATCGTATAACAATAAAAGAAATCACAAACACCAACGTTAAAATGCCCAAAAATCAAGAGCCACCCAAGAAGAGGCAGTAGAAATTTTACCTGTTGCTTCATGGCTTTAGAACATAAACAAAATTTAGCCTATCGATATCCCCATACGGTTTAATCTTAATGATCTTTTTTGCTCCTGTTAGTGGATCTTTCACCTTGACGACTTCACCAACATAGAGCTTTATCCCCAG
>WFZK01000020.1 GCA_015489595.1 Candidatus Dojkabacteria bacterium
ACCTTCCTCTTTATCCACTTTTTAACTTTACCAAAAGCGTCCCCAATCAATCTGGGGACATATGAGAATATCATCCCAATCTGAACAATAGTGAGGAATATCGCTAGGATAAATCCCAAGATAAGAATAACCCCAAGTTTCACCAACTCCTTGACGATTGTATCCACAAACTTTTCGAGCATTCCACCGATAATAGGTATCTTCGTTAGGAATTTATATGCCGCATATAGACCCCCACTTAGCGCGCTCAACGCCGTATCAATCATAAATCGTGAAGCTAATGCTGTAATCTTTCTTATAAGTTTTGACAGAAGCCTTCCTAACCCTGTTTTAACGACAAATTTGGATATCCCCTTAAGTGCCAGCTGTTTTGCACCCACAAGCCCCGCTTCTACTGCCATAGTAGGGAGATCCTTCATATACTTAAGCCAAGCAACTCCCTTTAACCAAGCTTGATAATATTTGTTGTTAAGTATACGCATTGAAATCTGGGCATAGCGGGGCAATGAGGCATAATCTAACTGCCCCCACTTTGAACCATAGGCCCATAGATCGAAAAACAGCCCTCCATCTAAAACTCCCTTAACCAACTGAAAGGGATGCAAGCGATACATCCACCAAGCCCCCCTCTGGAACTTATTCGCTCTGATATCCAGAAGAGTTGGCCCCCTAAAAGGCAATAAAGTTGCGTTAGGGCTGGTAAAAAGTCCCATTCCAGGCCCTACGAACTTCTTAGCATATTCGCCGGTGGCAGTTCGGGCAAAGTACGAATCCACGAATCTCTGATACACCCCACCTCTTCGCCTAATAGCTTCCCAGTCTAGTTCTGGGGCAGCTGAAATCTCTCGGCCACCTACTCTATACTTTTTCTTGTACGTCCAAAAGGCTGTCGCACCGGATACAAACAAAAAGAAATCACCTGTAAGTATTCCTACAGGACTGAACAATCCACCTCTACCCTGATAATCTTTCCACCTTAGGTACCACCAACCGGCTTTTTCACCCCACCCGTAGTTCTCCTTAGTATTCCTAGCGATATGTACCAGCTTAGAGATACCACGGGTACCAGGAAGCGTCTGCCAAGGAGCTAGAGCCTTCTCGGCTAGTTCCCCAAAATTTTTCTTCTCAATACCCTCCAGTCCCTTTTCTATAACCTCATCAAGGTTGTTGGGGGCGCCTTGCTGGGTAACAGAATTGAAGGTGTTTCTAACGATCCCCTCTATTGTATTGACATTTCTCACCCTTGCTCTCTGCAGACGACTACCAGCCGTCTGAATAAATCTAGCTTGAAGATAAGAAGCCAATCTTTGCTTTATCTGATCATTGCTCAAACCGTTCTGTAGACCATTTTTAATAATATCAACCATATTCCTCTCCAAGGTACGATCTTTAACCAGGGCTTTAATTACCTTATCTACCTCGCTAGCAGGAACTCCTGCTGCCTGCAACTGAGCCCTTAGATGCCCTTCTAAAAACAAAGAGACACCTTTGTAAACCATCTTTTCTCCTTTGCCTACCCATTTATCTCTCTGAGTACCAGCTACCTGAGCTAAAAACACAGCCATGTCCTTTCGGGCCCCCGCTGCTAGCGCCACAGCAAAAACCCCTGCTGCCTGAGTACCTTTCCCAGCAGCTACGATTCGCCTAAAATCCTTAAGTAACTTACGTTTTTTCTTAAGATCTCCAAAATAACTATCCACAAAAGCACCAGGTTTGAAAAGCAGGTTGCCCAAACCTGTTACCCCGACACGCATTCCCCCTTCGGCTACTCCTTTAAATTCCACTGCCTTCCCTTCTAGCTCTTCCTCAACTCCACTCCTTCTTCTTTTCTTTTTACGAAACGTAAGTTTTGAGATGCTGCCTCGACGTCCAACTAGCCTATATAAAAAATTCGATATCCTTACCTCTACCTGCTCTTCTGGAGTAAGAGGTCTACCAGTTGGGATCTCTGGCTTCCCAAACAGTATGTTCCCTACGTCTACAGCTCTTTCTTTCAAAGAAGCTGATCTTACCAAACTACCCCAAGCACCCTGGATAGACTTCCCCGTAAGCTGCCACCCCAGCTGGGGTAGGTAAGTAGCAACCTCGCTTATAGGCTCAAGCAGTACCTGAGGAGCATAACGACCACTATTAGGATCATTAGAGGCAAATAAAATTGAAAACAGGCTACCTAATACATCGAAACTATCTTGATCCTGTGGCATTTAAAATTTTACATTAAACTACTCACAATGGGTATGCCTGTGCTCTTTAGTAGATCTTTAGCTTCGGCTGTAGCTTGCGCAGCAGTCTGCGAACCTTTAATACCAAATGTTTCTCTCAAGAAATCTTCTACCTTTGGCACCATCATGATAATTACGAGAGCGATGATGCGAGTAAAACCTATTGCTTCGATTATTCCTCCTACGCCTGTACCAGCGAAGGTGCCCCCAGAAATAAGATCCATGGTCTGATTTGAAGGAGTACCTGCCTTTAAATCGGCCGCCATTAGAAGCACAGCAAAATTTAACAGAAAGAACATAGCAGGAGGAGTTACAGCGTATATAAACATTTTAGAAAACCATTGTTTAATAGTAGCCTCTCGGCCAGGTAGGGCTCCTGCTACAAAAATTAGAGGTGCCAGAATTATCTGAAGAACCATATTTATATACACATTAATGAGCTTCCAGACAACCTTAAATCCAATGAATATCATAAAAATTCCAAGACCTAGCAAGATTAAAGAGGCTAACATCCCTCCGATTAAGCCTGTTACTGCTCCTGCCACCCCTTTTAAAGTCTGACCAAGTGGACCCAGAAAACCACCCCCGCTATCCCAACCTGCTTTCGCCCCATAGTATATTCCCTTTAAAATAGCCCCCAACGGTGCTCCAAAATGGCTACCTTTCGCCCAGGGCCAATTGCCAATGGTAAAAATCTTCACAATACTCCAAATCGAATTTGGATACATAAAATCTCCGGGCCCATGAAAGTATTGCGAAAATCTAGAAAGAAAAAGTTTAGCTATAAAGAAGGTAAGGAACTTGGAAATATTCAAAAAGAGACCACCTAAAGCAAAACTAAACAATGCTCCAACATACCCGATAATTAACCCCCTGATTGCCATACCTACAGTCACCACTGCCTGCCCTCCTATCTTTTGTCTAAACATTACCATAAATCCTGCAGCAATAAGTACAAGGGCGAAGAGTATAGTAGCTAAACCTAGCATCACTAACCAAAGATCTCTAATAGGAGAAGACTGCATTAATAGCTTGGTTGCCTCGGTACCGGAATTAGGTGAAAATTGAGCGTAAACTACACGATCTTTTAAGACTGGCGGCAGAAGAAGCTCGGCATACGTGGTCTCTAAATCCACAGAAGGCCCTACCAGAAAAGCAGTGTATGCAGTATCTGCGGTAAGCACGGCTAATCCATCCCGCATAAGCGGAGAAATCTTCTGATAATACGGATAAGTTGAGCTGTTCTTAGGAGGCTCTTCAACACCCCATAACAAAGTAACAGGGACTGAAATGGAGCCACCTAAATCATCGAAAGAAGACACAGTTATATTGGGATTAGCGTCACCTGAAGAGACTACGCCCAGGCTATGAGCGTCTTCTGCTGCCTGTTGGGCCAAGGGTTGTGTAGGAGTCGGTGTAGCGGCCTTAACTCGAGGAACAAAACTCAACAAAACAAGCAGTGTAAGAAAATAAAGCATCCCCCTCATCCACCACTTCTTGATTTTCATGTTAAAATTGTAACGATTGGTTTTCTAATCGTCAAGCCTGGAGAGGTGCCGGAGTGGTCGAACGGGCTCGCCTGGAGAGCGAGTGTACCCGTAAGGGTACCGAGGGTTCGAATCCCTCCCTCTCCGCAGAAATTCCCTAACCTCTCAAAACTACCGAGCTAGACGAGTGGTAGCCGCAACGACTCCCCCCTTATGCACAAAAAGCTGGAACCAGAATTGCAAAATCCAATTTTGCGTAACCCCCAAAAACAGATTTACCCCTACCAGAATGAGGATTCTCAATACGCAAATTTAGAAAACTCGAACATACCCAATCACCTGCAAGCATCTCCTTCCAGCTAAAGTAACTTTCCCTCTCGGCAAATACCTCTAGCCTAAACAAAAACCCAAAAATTAACCAGTGAACTAAACTTCGTCCCCAGAACAATCACCTTTCCTCTCCTGTTGGAGAAGCTGTAGGCCGAGACGTAGGGGTAGGCGACACATTAGCAGAAACCCTTCCCTTATACTTTACCACCTGCTCTACCTTCGCCCAATCAGGAACCACTAAAGGAGCCTTGGGATCAATATTCCTTACAGGTGGAAAATAATAATGCACCGCATCAAAATCTACACGCCAAGAGAACCTGGTAGGGTCTGAAGATACAATCTTTACCTGATCAAACTCCGTCGCGTAAGGCCCGGAGACTAAGAAATCTAAAAAAGAAAAAATGTCTTTCTTCGTGCCTCTAAGCTTAAAAGGCCCTCTAATTATCTTTACATTAAGTTTTGTTTCACCCCGCTGTATATCTTTTGCATCGAATGTAACCTGTCCTTGGGCAAGATCTAAGCTCTCTACAGTCAAGCCATACGAACTGGCAACTTTATTTATAAATTTCCCTAATGCTCCTACATTGATATAATCCGGGACAACCTCTACCAATTTTTTCAAAATCTCCGACAATTCTTTAGAGTCCTTGCGAGTTACTGTCTCATATTTGGTCTTTAGCTTTCTTACCTCCTGCATAGTGCTCTGTGTTTGTTTCTTTAGCTCGTCTATATCTGATTTGGTAGGTATGTATACAAAGACTACCAGGAAGATGGTAGTAAAAAACATAATCGCAGGGATAATCATATCTATCATAAACTCTCGTGTCTTACTGCTTTGGGCCATTTTTCTCAAACTGTTTATATAATTCAGGAAGATTTAAACGACCTTTCAAGACAAATCTTACCCGCCCCCTATCATCTTGAGCAAAGGAGTTGAGATTAAGCTCCATGATTATGTTTTCATTCTCAAGCAACGAATGCCAGATTTTTACAGCAGTAGAATAATTGTATGCAGAAATATCTACTTTTATAGTCCCTTGTCTATCAATATAGTATTTTGACACCACGCCTCGATTAGCCACCTGCTTGTCAATATAATCCGCCACTATAGAAGGCTTATATTTTTTTTGCCCCACATAATCTAACACATAAGTCTTGTAAGCGATATTATAAAAAGTATCAACCTGAGATTGAATCGACTTCAACTTAGAAAGATACTCTCGTTTCTGCGCCACAGCCTCAGCCAAGCGTCTTTTTTGAATCCCTTTGTATAAGAAAAGCCCAGCAGTAAGGGGAATCACTATAGCAAGCCAGATACCAAAGATAATATACATAGTTTTCTTGATTGCAAACTGTTTTTTCTCTGTCTCCTCAACCTGTGGCAAAAGGTTTATCCCCATTAGTCAGTCTTTAAACTTAAACCAATGCTTATGCTGTATTCCGGATGCAATTCTTTCTTAAGCTTTGAATATTTTTCAGCTACATTTAGCTTATTTAGCGGATTAACAACTATAGCTGAATTTAAATGCAGACTCTCTTGGAAATATTCAGAAAGTCCAGGCAAAAGAGACCCCTGACCGACCATGTACAATGTCTTAGGGATCTCAATTTTAAGATCACTTCTTGAAAACTCTAAACTTCTTAGTATCTCCGCTGACAGCGAATCCATCACAGGAACTAATGCTTTGTAAATCTTACCCTGAAGCTTATCCTTTAAAAGTCCAAAAGTTCTCTTATATTGCTCAGCCTGGGCATAGGTAATATTGTACGTATTCATGATTGCTTTTGTTAAAACCTCTGAACCTGTAGCTATGCTTTGAGAGAAAACCAAATTCCCCTCTATAAAGATCCCTATATCAGTAGAGGAAGAACCGAAATCTAGGATAATACCACTGTTGCCGTAGTTATACGAAACTGTTCTTATATTTGCCAAAATCTCGGTCTCAACAGCAACTGGAATAAGTCCTGCTCTTTCTACTGTCTGAACATAAAGATCTACTAAGCTTGCCGGAGCAGCAACGACTAGCACTTTCCTAGCCCCTGTATGAGGATCTGTTTTAATCACTATGTAGTCTTTTCTAAATTCATCGATCGGACGAGGCAACATAGGTTTAAGTTTCCAATAAATAGCCTCAGTGAGCTCATCATCTTTCACCTTCGGAATAGTAATAATCTGACTAAACACCGAAGCTTCTGGAATGGCTACAGCTACATACTTTAAGTCTAACTCGGTCTCACTAACCATGCCCTTAATCATGTTTACCACCTTGTTCTGTTGCTTCTGAAGATACTCCGTAAGTCCAACTTTGCTCATCTCTTTTGCCACCAAAGCTTTAAGTGTAGGAGGAGATGTGGATCTCTCCACGTATGCCAACTTTATGGCATGATTACCGAAATCTAAACCAAAGTGCGCTGGAATCTTTACATTAGACATAGATACTCTTTTTCATATTAGGCATGTAATATTATATACACAAAAAAGTCATATATTCTACATACGGACGTTTGGGGGCCGGGGCAAAAATCAGAAAAGTCGATTTTTGCCCCGGCCCCCAAACAATTGCCATACCTACCCTTTTGAATCATCCCTGTGGCAAGCAACCCTCCACTACCAGGAAGACGGCGTACTTTTAAACGTAGCACCTCATGTGGTATTCGCATATCCCCCCTCACACTCTGACAACAAAACATCCTCAGGAGGAGTTAGGATAAAAATCGGTTCTTGCCGCTACTATCCTTCTTTCTTCTTGCTTCTTAGAATCTTATTGACGAGAAACCAAGTGGTTATCGCAAGTTGAGGAATATTTTGCCTAGAAAGTTTTCTAACAGGAGCTAAAATGTCGTCAATGTAAACAATAAGTCTGAGTACTGAGGTTATTTTTCTTTTAAGCTTAGTAAGGATAAGGGCTAAGATAATGAGATTGTAGATAAGAAGTATCAACGCCGCTGCAGCTAGAATTTCAACTATTGACATGCAAGATTGTAGCTAAAGATATTAAAAATTAGCAAGAGGGCGGGGGCAAGCTTGTAAAGAGTTTTTTGGCCCACCCCCGAAACGCTCTTCCTTAGCCGCCCTGGACTATCCTGTCCCCAAGCACTTAACTGCTCCTTTATAGGGCGACCCCATCGCTCTATGTCTCTCTGGTACACAATATTTATCTCTCCACTACGAACTTTGCACAGCTCCTATAATCTTTATGCAAGCGCCTTGTCCAACCCTTAGTATAACCAAGCACTACTCAACTACCTTCGCTAAGATATCCTTTACACTAACAAGGACATACTTTTCACCCTTATACTCTACATCTGTACCCGAGTACTTAGAATAGATCACAATATCACCTACTTTAATACCTTTTTTAGCAATCTTCTCAGACTCGCCTACAGCTAAAACCTTTGCCACAATAGGAGTATCATCCTGAGCTGTAGCTGGAATGTAAATTCCTGCAGCGGTTTTATTCTCAGGCTCTACGGTTTGTAGCAAGACCTGATCACCTAAAGGAACAATTGCAACTTTCTTTGCCATAGCGCTTGATTTTTACATCTTATATACGTAAAAAAGTATATAATTAGCAGTCTTTATTGTCAAGTGCCAGGAAGGCGGGGGCAAAAATCTACTTCTACAATTTTTGCCCCCGCCTTCCTTAAAATTCCTCACCCATGTCGTTTTAGATTCTCCTGCTGGAAGATGACCTTCTGCTACTACAAGGAAAACAACCTAATTGGGGGTGGAAGGGTTCCACACCCTAACAGGCGCCCTGATCCGTCATACAGCGAATCCCCCCTGACAGCTTGAAGCAGTATGCGGGCTTAGGCCAAAATCGATTTTGGCCTAAGCCCGCCATGAGATATACTACTGCAATGGTAATTGAAAGGCTAAAAGTCAAACCTAAAAACTTTCTCTTTAGCCTAAACAAAACATACCTACCTGACTTTGATCCTGAACTCACGTTAATGGGTGGACAGACCTTTAGCTGGAAACCCTTAAGTAGCGAAGGTTTCTTTCTCGGAATCACTCAAACAAAAGCAATTATAGCTAAGTACAAAAGACCTTATCTTCTGTGGCAAACATTCCCAAACAGGGACGATTTTAAATTCATTGAGGAATATTTTCGAATAAAAGATGATCTTTCAAAAATAAAAACTCAACTTTCCCAGGATCCTATAGTGGGTAAAGCTGTTGCTCAGACTCCTGGGCTGAGACTCTTAAAGCAACCGTTTTATGAAACTGTATTCTCTTTCCTACTCTCAAGCAACCGGAACATCAAACTTATCCGAAAATCAGTGTGGCTTTTAGCTAAAATTCTTGGAAGGGCCATTAAAATTCCAGGGATAGCCCAAGTGCATCTGTTTCCTACGACCGAAGCTGTAGCCAGTGCTAGATACTCACAATTAAAAGAGGCCAAAGTTGGATTCAGAGCTAAATTCCTAAAGCTTACAGCCAGAGCTATCCTCTCAGCGAGGCAACCCACAAGAGATCTCACGGCATACCCAGGGATAGGTCCTAAAATCGCAGATTGCATAGAAGTATTTGCATTGGGTAATACTTATGTTACTCCTGTTGATGTATGGGTAAAAAGATTACTTGTTGAGCTTTATGGTTTGCCAGACAATAAACATTATCTTTTTTATAAAAAGTGGCTTAGCAATCGCTTCGGCTACCTTACCGCTTATGCAGGACAACATCTGTATGAGTGGTATAGGGGAAGATCCAGGGCAAAATAAACGAATGCTACATTTGGGGCTGGAGCAAAAATCAGAAAAAAGTCGATTTTGGCGCAAGCCCCTACGAACCAAATTTCAACCGGTCTGCAAAATCCACGATAAGTACCACCAAACGAGCAAGGGGAATCTCCCCGGACCCTAATTTACCCACAGCCAATTTGCCCTGTGCAGTCGCATACAAGAAAGTTGACTCCGAATCCGTATTTTTTACAAACCGAAAAACCCCAATCGTAGGCCTAGTCCAGGGGACATGTGTTCTGTTGATCAAGTTTTCCCCTAAACCGCTCAACATCAAGGCAAAATGATTATCGAGATCAGTAATATTTAACCAATTAAAATAAAATGGTGTGGTAGCTACCAGTCGCTTAAGCTGAGACTCCGAATGCAGATCCCCCGGCAATTCGGTAATTAACGGAATTGGAGCCGAAAGACTTTTCCCTAAAAACCTGTCAGAAATTTGACTAACACTGTAAGAATCTTGGAGCAAAGCACTAGGTTCAACCTCAAGAGCCCTGGCTATCGCGAATATTCTGCCAAGGGGATTGCTTTTCCCATTCTCATACCTACTAATCATCTCCCACGAAACTCCCAGTTTTTTCGCTAATTCCTTCTGAGTCATGCCCTTCACCCTACGAATTTCCCGAATTCTTCGGCCTATATCTTTAAATTGCATATAGTATTAAAAAACATTCCACACACAAAGCATATAAAATACAAGTTCATATCGCAAATAAATTAGAATTCAATTTCGAAACTACCATAGCCAGGCTGAATCGAATAAAATTGTATATAGCTCAAATAAATTCTAGAAATATACGATATGACAGATAAATCTATATCGATGCCAAAAGTCGAAAAGAATCTACTAGCTCTTATTGACATATTAAGCCAACTTTTCAAAATGCACGTACGCTACAGGAACGTAAACTATCCCCTCCCAAAGGGTCTGCCTATGCTTTTACAAGAAATAGAGCTTTTATACGAACGCACCAAAAAACAGCTCATGCAGGAATACAACAAACTCTACTCTACTCCTTCTACCAATCCTGAAAAGGAACAACCAAACCCTCCTTCGTCTCCTCAATCCTAGTAGGATGTGTAGGGCAAAATGTGCATCTCGCCTCACACCCAGTATTGGTTAGATTTTTCTACGGTAGAAGATTACCTGCCAGCTGGATGGTTTAAAACAGTCAATTAATGGCAATACACGGGGGCTTACGCCGCCCCAACCATGCCAAGGGCCGGACTCGAACCGGCGACCCCAGCTTTTTCAGAGCTGTGCTCTACCAGCTGAGCTACCTTGGCGTGTGTGACAATTATAACACCACGGGTAAGATATAATCAAAAATGGTATTCTTCAAAAGACAAAGGTCCCAAAATACTCATGCCTTATCCTCCTATAAGTATCGAAGGCTAAAAAAACTCGCCAGGCAAATCAGTAATCGCAGCGCAATTCTGAAATTCTTGGTTATACTTATTACCATCCTACTTCTCTCCCAGCTTAAGATAGACCAACTAAAAACAGAATTTACCGCCCCCCCAAAGTACATAAATCCAAGCCAAATAACCACATGTCTTAAGGTATTTAAAGGCAAAAATCTCTTTTTTACTCCAAGCTCAAAGATCCAAACTAGGATAAAAAAATGCGAACCTATGATTGCGACGGTACTTGTCTACAAAATCCCTCCTTCTACGCTTAAAGTTCGGCTAACAGAACATCGGCCATTGCTGCAAATAGAGACCCCTAAAGAATGCGCCATCGTCGAAGCGCAGAGGCAAACACTTATAAAGCTTAATAAGTGTTTAACAGATACTAAACTTCCAAAGCTAAAGACCGAATCACTTTCTTCTACGACCTCTATATCTTTTGTTATAGGCTACCTACAGGCGAACTCACGCAGTTTCCCTAATCAACTAGCACGTAAGTTCGTAGAAGAAACATACAAAGGCAAAGAGATATTAAAAATTGAATATGAAGACATTAGCGTTCTAGTAGATCCACTAAAAGATCCTGACGAAGAGTTCCTAAAATTTTATAATACCTATATAGGTCTAAAACAACAACACAAAAAAGCCAAGGTTATAAACCTCTTGTTTGACAGGATTATTGTAAAATGATACATTAAAAACAATGGCATCACCAAGGATTATAGGGGCTCTAGACCTAGGGAGTGCTAAGACTACGGCTGTAATTGCTGTAGCTGCACCAGATGAACCTCCCAAGGTGATAGGAACAGCAACAGTCCCATCCAAAGGGGTAAAGAAAGGCATAATAATTAATATTGAAGATGCTGTAAACAGCATAGCTCAAGCTCTAACTGCTGCCGAACGCATGGCAGATGAAAGCATAGGGGAGATCTTCATCTCTGTAAGCGGGAAATCTATCCTAAGCAAAAACAACAAGGGAGTAATTGCAATCACATCAGAAGAGATTACCCACGAAGACGTAATTCGAGCCATAGAAGCAGCTCGTACAATAATGATCCCTCAAGACTATGAATTTTTACACGTCATACCTCGCGAATATACTGTAGATTCCCAACCAGGGATTAAATACCCTATAGGAATGAGCGGAGCCAGACTCGAGGTTGAATGCCACTTTATTTTAGCTCCCTCCAGCCTACTAAGAAATTTAGCAAAATGTGTCCAAAAGTTAGGCCTTAATGTACAGGCGGCTATATACTCCGGCTGGGCTGACACCTACTCAGTACTTACTGATACAGAGAAAGAGCTAGGTGTAACCCTTGTAGATATTGGAGCCGGTACCACTGATGTGGTAATTTACAATGAAGGAGGAGTTGTATTCTCAAAAACTATCCCCCTAGGCGGGGCCAATATAACCGGAGATATCGCTGCAGGATTCCACTTAGGCTCTCTTGAAGATGCAGAGAAGATTAAACTCCACTACAGAGAGATCATGGAAAAGGCAGCAAGAAATGCTCCAGAGAAAGAAGAAGAGAAATCCACTAAAAAGCAAAACAAAGAGTCCCAAGAGACGAGAGATACCTCTGTAGATATTTCAGAATTAAACATCCCTGACCTTAAAAAGATCTCTGCCAATTTCTTAGATGAAATAATAAGAATTCGAGTTGAAGAGATATTAGATCTAATCAAGAAGGAAGCAAACAATGCTGGTTTCGATATAGCCACCCCTGCAGGTATAGTGGTAACAGGAGGCACTGCAAAGCTTTACAACATTACGAAAATGATAAAGAACTACCTTAATGTGCCTGCAAGAATCGGTTTACCAAAAGGTCTTACCGGCATGGTAGATGAATTAAACTCTCCTGAATATGCTACAATTTACGGCATGGTGCTTTATGCAGCTGAAAATCCGGATGCTACCACATCTGTAAGCCATGGTAGCGAGTCAGAGAGTATAATCGGTAAGATTAAAAGTCTAATAAAATCAATAATGCCGTAAGATGCTGGTCCAACCAACAAGCAATATCGCCGCCAAGATCAAAGTAGTAGGAGTAGGCGGAGGTGGATGTAATGCCATAAACACAATGATATCTGACTACAAAATTGAAGGCGTAGAATTCATTGCTGTTAATACAGACATCCAGGCATTAAATAATTCCCTTGCTCCTGTAAAGATTCAAATAGGCACAGAACTTACAGGAGGCTTGGGAGCAGGTGGGAATCCAGAAGTTGGTAAACAAGCTGCAGAGGAAAGCGCAGAGGAGATTCAAAGTGCCCTTCAGGATGCAGACATGGTGTTTATAACAGGAGGAATGGGAGGAGGTACAGGCACAGGAGCAATCCCAGTAATCGCAGAAATCGCCAAAAACAGCGGAGCACTAACGGTCTCAGTAGTCACTAAGCCATTTGATTTTGAGATGAAGCGAAGAATGGAGCTTGCTTTAGAGGGTATCTCTAGGCTTAAAAATGCTACAGACACCATGATAGTAATTCCAAATCAGAAGCTTCTAGATATCATAGATAAGAATATCCCCTTCAAAGATGCGATGAAAAAGGTAGACGAGGTACTCGCAAATGCAGTGCTGAGCATATCGAGCTTGATTACCCAAACAGGTTTTATCAATCTAGATTTTGCTGACGTGAAGACAGTATTAAAGGATGCAGGCACTGCTATGCTCGGGATTGGTAGGGCGTCTGGAGAGAATCGTGCGGTACAGGCAGCAAGGCAGGCTATTACAAGTCCATTGCTTGAGATGTCAATTCAGGGTGCAAAGGGTGTACTCTTCAATATCCGCGGCGGTGAAGATCTTACAATGACTGAGGTTAGCGAAGCAGCAGGGCTTATCACAGACATGCTTGACCCGGAGGCTAATGTAAAATTCGGCGCTGTAATAGATGAAGATATTCAAGACGGTACCATTCACATCACAGTAGTTGCAGCGGGCTTCCCTTCAAGCCCACAGATAAGCACAAGCACACCTAGTACATCCACACAAACCGAGACACCTATCTCAGAAGAACAGTCTGAGACTCCAACAACATCCGTGCCATCAGACTCCGAATCTATTCCAGAAGACTTTCTGGACATCCCCGCTTTTAAACGAAGGAGGAGATAGCAGAAGGTAAATCCAGAACCTGTTTAAGAGGGCTTACGCAAAAATCGACTTTTTTCGATTTTTGCGTAAGCCCCAACCCTTCGACGCTAAGATCTCTAGCTTAATGTTAAAATCCACTATGCCAGTAAAACTTCTAAGACTAACTACGGTTTCTATTCCAATTATTTTGGGAATGTTAAGCGTCCTTACCCTCTACACCACCATTCCCCTAGATCAACCCAATCGCGATGTTTACGTTAAACAGATAATCTTTCTTGTCTCAGGGGTTATTCTTCTTGGCCTTATAATGTTTACTAATCTAGCTGAATACTTCGCCTACCTCCCATTTTTACTGATCTCCAATCTTGTCGGAATAATCCTACTTTCCGCTCTTTTTGTTGCTCCGTATACAGTAGCAAGCACCCACCGCTGGTTTGCCATTGGTCCATTTACTCTTCAGCCCTCTGAACTTATAAAACCAGTCTTTGTGATCAGCCTAGCTTACATCTTAACTCAAAAAATCAATAGAAAACTTATAGTTTATGCGGTCTATGCTCTTGTTTATGCGGCCTTAATATTTCTTGAGCCTGATGCTGGAACTACACTACTCTACATTCTATTGGCTATTGTAACCTTTATTTTATGGAGTCTTAAATACCCTGTAGCCAAAGCAACATACCGATCTCTTGTCTTCTTGTTTGTATTAAGCTTGGCCATAACCCTCTTAGGCCTAAAATTAATCTTTGCTGCTGCAATTGTGCTTGCAGGCTGGATTATCTTGTTTTTTTCCACTCCTGACTATGCAAGGGTGTACTTTTTTCTCGCTACCTTTTTTATCTTGCTACTTAACTTAATTGCAGTTGGAGTATGGAAATTTAATCTCCTTAAGCCTTACCAGAAACAGCGGATCGAGCCATTCATCAAAGCAGTACAACAAAGAGGAATAAAGGGGCTCTTTAGCGCAGAAAATCTAGAACCCAGCTCGCATATAAGACAGGCCAGAATAGCCATAGGTTCCGCAGGAGTCAAAGGGAAAGGCCCATGGCAAGGAACACAGACACGGCTTAGGTTTTTACCCGAGTATACGACCGACTTTATATACGCTGCCTTTTCCGAAGAATACGGTTTAATAGGGGCATTTTTGCTTATTATGCTTTACCTTACTTTTATCACCGGGATCTTTCTGCTTGCTCTTACTCAAACAAATGAGTTTAGATTCTTGGTAATCTCTGCTGTAGGCACTCTATTTCTTGCAGAGACGGTTATAAACATTGGTATGAACCTCGGAGCGCTTCCAACCAAGGGGCTTCCACTTCCATTCTTAAGCTATGGAGGCTCTGCAATGCTTACTAATTTCGTTCTCACCGGGCTTGTTGTAAAATACAGCAGGCTGGCATAGCTCAGCTGGTAGAGCATCCCTCTCGTAAAGGGAAGGTCGTGGGTTCGAGTCCCACTGCCAGCTGGCTTGTGGGGGCATGAGGCAAAATATAAATGCTACATTTTGCCTCACGCCCCCACAAGTAAAATTGTCTTTCCCCTGGTTACGAAAGGCCCCCTCCCAAGAACAAGATTTAAAAACAGCCGAAGGAATGACAATTCAAAGGGGCTGGGGCGAAAATCGACTTTTTCGATTTTTGCCCCAGCCCTTATGAGACTGATACCTCTACGGTAATCCTATTGGTCTGAACGGGAACGTACCAAAGATTTCTAGGAATCCAAGAAGGATCAAACTCCATCTTCGGCTCCTTCTTAAGATATGGAAGCTTCTTTAAGATCTCATACGCCTGCTCCCACTTCTTGCCAGCTATCTTTAGTTTGATCGCTTCCTTGTCTATCTTAGGAGTTATCTGGCCGCTGGCCTCGATAACTAAGACGGCTGAATTTCTATCTTTGGCGATTTTGATCTGTTTTACCTTTACCGAAAGATTATTAACCTCAACATCGGTGTCATCTTTTAGCTTAAGCTTTTTCTTGTACTCTTTAATCAACAGATATTCGGCAACTTTGTTTAAGGAATCTTGATGGTAATACAAAGCAGAGCTCTTTGTGCTTATCTCTAAGTATGCTTCAGTTGCTTCAGAGCCTATCTTGGGATTAACCTTAGGATCACCATCAAGCTCGTGCTTTACGGAATCTTTAATAAACACATAGCCGTCTTCTTTGTTAGCATCTTTTAGCTCTTCTTCAGCTTGGGCGAAAAGTGCCTTTTTTAATGAGTCTACTCCTTTCTTGACATCCTCTTTACCCACAACTGTATATTCGCGCTTAGTGCCTCCTGAAAACGAGGTCTGATTGCTTGCCACAAGCCCGCTGGCATTGTCTACTCCGATTGTAAAAGAATGTCCTGCATCTAGATTGTATTCATCCCCATACTTCTCTGCCCTCACTGGCACATCTGCCCCCCCTCCGGCAGGTACAGTCACCTCTGAAGTTGACTTAAACTTAAGTCCATTATCACTTGTAAACTCTGTTCCACTTGGAAGAACTACATCCGAGGTAGAACCATTCACTACCCTGATTGTTCCTGTAGCATAATCTCCTGAGACCACCCTTTGGGTGGCTTTAATCGTAGAGGAGCCTTTTCTGGTTACTTCTGTCTTTATAAGTGGTATCTGCTTAGCTTCTAGATTAGCAGCGACGTGAGCTACACCTGCCTCCACCTGATCTTTTATTGAAACAGAGGTGCTGGCTACGACCAGCTTTACATAGACTCTAGGCATGTATTTGTAGTACACATAAGCAGAAGCCCCGCCTATAACACCAACAAGAGTCAAAACTATACCTAAGAATTTTAGGATTTTGCCTATAAATTTATGGGCTCTTTTGCCGGATCCTAATTTACCTAGAGAAGATTTTCCAATAGGAGGTCCAGGAGGTTTAGAGCCAGAACCAGAGGAAGCACCCCCAGTTGGGAGCATGACTCCCGGTGGCTGCGGGCCCCCATCCGGCTGAGCCGGGGCGGGGGCAGGCCGCTGCGCGGCCTGCCCCCGCCCCTTTTTATCACCCGAGGAAACCACCTTGGCAAAATCAAGCCCTGTGAGCTTAACCTTGGTGAGCTCCGGCTTACTATGCTGCAATTTTAGAGTTGTCTCTCCCTTTTCTTCAGCTTTAACCCTCTGCGAAGCCACATCTTGCCCAACTTTAGGCGCAGAAACCGTAGCAGTAGACTCCGTCAGCTTCTGTTTAGGCTCTTGTTTTAAAGTTACCGGGGTTTTTGACCTGTAATGCGACGCCTGATAAGAAAGTACCTGAACCTTGGCCTGCTGCCAAAGCGAAGCATCTATGCGATCCCTAGAAGTCGTAACAACAAACCCAGCATCTTTGGCTGTTTTTACATAATTAGGCTTATCAGGGACAACCAAAACAACCTCTTTACCTATCTCTAGAAATTTATCGTGCAGAGTTTTTAAACCTACCCTACTGACAAGTAAATCATTCCCCTCAGGAATCTCTAGTATAACCCTGGAAACCTTAGCAGCTTTAACATAGGATAAGACCACATTAATGCTATCTTCAGGGTCTACCCTGACGATCTTCGCGCTCATAAGTAGACTATTTTAGCACATTTAGCTATACTTTATTATGCCGCTATTTTTCCTTAAACGAAAATCTAAACCCAAGAAACCAGAGTACTTCATTTCCCTGGATATAGGTACTGAGGTTCTTAAGGGCCTTTTGTTTACTAGTAGCCCCTTAGGAGTAAACGTTTGGTACTCGTACCATGTTCAGCAACAAACCAAAGCCATGCGCAGCGGGACCATACTTAATCCTGAAATCGTCCGAGAAAACGCTGAACTTGTAATATACAAGCTGTTTGAAAAGATCAATCCAGAGTTAAGGCCCAAGACCATGGTCCTTGGCCTTGCGGGGGAACTAGTAAATGGAATCTCAATTACAGTGGACTACGATAGAGGGCAAAGAGCGAACACACCGATAGATGAAGATGAAGAAAGATACATTATAAAAAGCGTATTTTCGCAAATAATTGAACAAGGGAAGCAAGAGTTAGCAAACAGGCTTAATACGACAGTAGAAAATGTTGCTGTACTTCATATCAGTATCACGGGGTTTAAAGTAGACAACCGCAACACTAATGCCTTAATCGGCGAAACAGGCACCAATGTAAGGCTCTTTATGTACGCCTCCTTTGCTCCGCTCGATCAGATTAAAACCCTGTACAGCATTGCGTCTCAGCTAGGACTCAGTATAGAAGCCATAGTTGTTCAACCCTTCGCAGTGGCTAAAGCATTCGCAGGGAGCTCAGAGCCTAATTTTTCAGGGATCTTTATAGACATAGGAGGTGGCACAACAGATGTTGCTTTAGTGCAAAACGGTAATCAGATCCAAACCCAGATGTACGCCTTCGGAGGCAGAGCATTTACTAACAGGATAGCTAAAGAATTTAATCTGCCGTACAACCTCGCAGAACAGCGAAAGCTTAAATATTCTGCAGGAGAACTGCCCCTCTCTGTGAGGGATCAATTAAGAAATGTGATAATCCCAGACGTTAAGTTGTGGATAGACTCTCTTAAGATAGCTCTAGAGCAGATGGAGGAAGTTGAAGAATTCCCACCTATATTTTATCTGTGCGGTGGAGGGGCAATGCTACCAGACATAAAAGAACAGATGCTTCTGTATCCCTGGCACAAGCACCTACCCTTTCCAAAGGCTCCCAAAGTAACGATAGTAACCCCTGAACGTTTAGATAAAGTCTACGATAAAAGCGGCACCTTAGTCAGCCCCTACGATGTAACTCCAGCCTCACTGGCGCGGTTTTTGTGGGATACAAAGTACAATCCTAAGATGCACCTTGTAGTATCTCCTGTGACAGAATAGGGGCAGGGACAAAAATCAAAAAGCCGATTTCTGCCCCCACGCCCGAATAAGCCCAGACTACCTAACTGAACCCACCTTTCGTGATAGTAAAAAATTGTCTTAAAAGCAAGCTCTAGAAAACAGAAAGACTGAAAGCCTTTCACTCAGACCTTCTTAGAAAAGGTCCGCTTCTTACGCAGCGCCTTTCTACCCTCGCAATCTACCACAGTGATCTCAGGGGTAAGCCCGTATTCGCGTCTGAAGAAACTCCCAGTCTTACGATAAATTAAACGCTTAGTGTCTTGCTTACCCTTCAAATAAAAAACCTCAGAAAGAGTCTTCTTAAGCTTCTCTGTTGCTTCTGGAACCAAATGCGCGGGTAAAACCCCTTTTGCTACTACCTCAAGCTTTTTAGACCTACTGCACCCTACGACCACAACCACATGCCCAAAGCCTGCCATATTGTATCTGGTGGTCACGATATTATCCCGCGTGGATACTAACTCCGACCCAATTACATAGACAGGATGAGTGCGTATCTTCTTCTCAGGCACCACTCCTTTAGAAGTAAACTTATACACACTCCCCTCAGAGGGGACAAGAATCTTCCTAGAAGGGATTCCCGCCTCCATTAATAGATTCCTGTGTTGGAAAAGAAAAGAGGTGTAGCCGTGAACAGGAATATAATATTTAGAATTTAAAAGAATAGCCATCTGCTTGAGCTCCTCCTGGTATGCATGGCCACTTACGTGTACATCCATTAGTCTGCTGTTTATTACAGTAGCGCCAGTCCTGGACAATCTATCCATCAACTCCTGAACAGGTACGACATTTGTAGGAATAACCGAAGAAGACATAATTATAGTATCTGTACTTTTGAGCTTAATATAGGCATGCTCACCTCGGGCCATCCGGGTTAGGGCTGCCATATGCTCCCCTTGGCTCCCTGTAGCTATAATAACTACCTGATTATCAGGATATTTATCCACGTCCTTTACATGTATGATCAGGTCCTTCTGAGGCATCAAATATCCTATCCGCATTGCTATCTTTACATTGGTTTCAAGACTTCTTCCTGTAAAAGCAACCTTCTTATTAAGCTTTTTGGCTATCTCCATGATTCCGATCAAGCGAGACACGAGGGAAGAAAACATCCCAATGATCACTCGTCCCTTAGCATTAGCTAAAATGCTTTCTAGCACGCCTATAATTGAAGTCTCTGACTTGGAGTATCCAGCTTCATACACATTAGTAGAATCTAGCAGGCTCACGAGAACTCCCTGTAAAGCCCACTTTTCTAAAATGTCAGTATCAGACGGAGGCTCGTTAATCGGGGTGGCATCAAACTTAAAATCCCCTGTGTATACGATCTTGCCAAAAGGAGAGTCAACTGCAACTGCAAAACACTGGGGGATGCTGTGGGTCACATGAGCAAAGTGGACTCTAAACGGTCCAATATTGACTATATCTCCGCTGTGAACCTTAGTTAATTTTGCCTGCTTGTGTTTTTTTACCTCCCTTAATTTCTCCTTGATGAACTCGATAGCAAACCTACTTCCATAGATAGGCGGGTTACCCAGCTTATCTATAACATAAGGCAAACCTCCCACATGATCCATGTGAGCGTGTGTGATCACTATCCCTGCGATTTTTCTTCTATTGTGCTCAAGCCAAGAAACATCAGGTAGTATGCCATTTATGTTAAAAACACCTACGTCAGGGAACCCAATGCCGTAATCAATCACCAACAATTTGCCATCTTTTTCAACCACATAGCTGTTTCTTCCGATGGTAGTAACCCCGGAAAGGGTGATTACTCTTACATCCTTACTCATCATCCTAAAACTCCCATATCATCAGGCAGATATTTTTTCACATTGTCGGGGGTAATCACAACCTTATCTACCCCACCCGTGAGTATATCATACGCCACCTGTCTTGCCAGATTAGCAAGAGTACGCTCAAGCTGTCGTATCCCAGCGTCATAGCCCATAGGTCGAACAATAAGAGGCCAAGCCTGGTCCGTAATTACAAGCTGCTCACGCTTAAGGCCTGTCTCCTTTAAGATCCTAGGCAGTAGATAATCCTTGCCTATCTTAATCTTCTCTTCATCTGTATAGCTTGTAAATCTGATAATTTCTAACCTATCAAGCAAAGCTGCAGTGAGTGTCCCCAGAGTATTCGCAGTTGTTATAAAAAAGACTTTGGAAAGATCGATTGGATAATCAATGTATCTATCTACAAAACTAGAATTTTGTGAAGGATCTAGAATCTCTAACAAAGCTGCCTGAATGTCGCGGTTTAGGGCCTTATCACCGCTGGCCTTATCTATCTCATCGAGCAATATCACCGGATTCATTGATCCTGCTCTAACCAGTGCTTTTACAATAACACCAGGCTCAGCATCTGGATAAGTTCGCGGCTTGCCTCTAAGTTGAAGAATGTCTCCAAAGGCTGCCATTGAGATCTTTTGAAAGCTTCTTCCTAGAGCACGGGCAATAGACATAGCAATTGTGGTCTTCCCTAGCCCTTGCAGCCCTACAAAGCAGAGTACAGGAAATCTCTCTACAACAGGCCCCTGTTTTTGCTGCTTTTCATTCATTGATCGGAGCTTAATAGTAGCTATGTAGGTTAAGATCTTGCGCTTTACCTTCTCAAGCCCATAGTGAGTTCGATTCAGCTCGTTCTTAACAGTTTCAATGTCTAAATTATCAGGGGTATACTTTCCCCAAGGGATCCTTACTATCCAATCTATGTATTTTGAGACTATCTCATATTCTGTAGAGTAAACTCCGCGCTTTGCAGCGTTATACAAACGTACAAGCATTTTGTACGCCTCTGCCTTCAAGGGCTTAGGAACGTTCGAATTCTCTAGTTTGTTAAACAGATCCTTAATATCTGCAAACTCATCCAACTGCATATTCTATTATCCTTCAGACTTGTTTCATAGACAACCTTAATCTACCCTTCTCGTCTATCTCAATTATCTTAGCCCTCACACGCTGACCTATCTTTAGCACTGTATGAATATCTTTTATGTACATGTCGGAGATCTCAGAGATATGAATCATGCCTAAGGTATCTGTCCCGTCAAGTAACTTCACAATAGCGCCAAATGGCTTGAGGTCTACCACTTCAACATCATATACTTCACCTATTTTATAGGTCTTTTTAGCAGGCTTTAATTTATGTTCTGTCTCCAATGCGTCCTTTATTAACTCTTTAGCTTTTTCTAAGCTAGCTTTATTCACAGCGGTGATTATTACTTCTCCGTTCTCCTCGATATAGATCTCAGCGCCTGACTCTTTCATGATCTCCTTTATTATCTTGCCCCCTGGACCGATTAATCTTCCGATATCATCTGGATCTATCTTTATCTTAGCCACCCCCGGAGCATACGGAGAAAGCTCTGGCCTTGGCTCAGGGATCACCTGCTTCATTTTTTCTAAGATAAACAAACGGGCCTTCTTGGCAGCCTCAAGAGCCTGATCAAATACCTCTACGGGCAGAACTCCTTTCTTCTGATCCATCTGAATGGCTGTAATCCCATCTTCTGTGCCTGCTACCTTAAAATCCATCTCACCGTAGAAATCTTCTTGTTCCTGAATGTCTGTTAAAAGCTTAAATTCTCCGGTTTCATCATCCATTATGACGCCGATGCTTATGCCTGCTACTGGCTTCTTTATCGGAACTCCAGCATCCATTAAAGCCAAGGAGCTTCCACAGGTTGATGCCATTGAGGTAGATCCCCCTGAACCCATTACCTCGCTTACGACCCTTATTGTATAAGGGAACTCGTCTTTAGAAGGCAACACAGCTAGTAAAGCTTTTTCAGCTAAGGCTCCATGACCTACCTCCCTACGGCCAGGATAGTATCTGACCCTTCCTGGTTCTCCATAAGCATAAGGAGGAGCGTAGTATTCATGCATGTATCTTTTCTCCTCGTCTCCGCTTAACTCCTCAAGCTGGAGCTGCTTCTGAAGGGAATCAAGAGTCACAACACTTAAAACCTGAGTTGGACCACGCTTGAAATTGGCACTTCCGTGAGCTCGAGGCAGAAGCCCCACCTCGATCTCAAGGGGTCTTATCTCATCGAAATCTCGGCCGTCTATTCTCCTATTCTCCTCAAGCACAGACTTGCGGACGTATTTTTTAAATATCTTTGCGATTGCTCTTTTTAGCAAAGCTTCGAATTCTGAGGTATCCTCTTCTTGCTCGGCTTGCTCACTTACCATCTCTTCTTTAATAGTCTCCTCTAGCTCCTCAAGCTGTTTTACCCGCTCTTCTTTATCTGGATTCGATAACGCCTCATAAAGTCTCTTACCGTATCTTTCTTCTAGCTTTTCTATTAGATCAACGGGGACTACCACCCTGGTGCCTTCTTGTTTCTCAACACCAAATTCTTTAGTAAACTCTTCCTGGGCATCAAACCAGACCTTAGCTTTATCAATAGCAAAACGCATTGCATCCTTGACTATCTTTTCCGGAATCTCACGCATCACTGCGTCGAACATAACTATTCCTTTAGGCTCTACTCCTAGAAACAGATTCATAGCCTCTTTATCTATAACATTTTCACCTTCAGCATCCCAAAGGGGGACGGATTTATTATTAATGTAAAGCTCACCGTTCTCACCTATAGAAACTCGTACACCTGCTAATGGACCATCAAACTCTATGCTTGAGGCCATCAAGGCAGCCACAGTGGTATTAAAGCCTAGTATCAGCGGATCAAATTCAGGATCATAAGAGAGTACATTGACAAAGATTTGAACTGTATCTACCAGACCTTCTGGAAACCTGGGTCTTATGGCTCTATCAATAATTCTGGCTTTAAGAATAGCACTGTCTGCAGGATGTCCTTCTCTTTTTACATAGGGAGAAGCAGCGATTTTCCCTGCTGCATACAGCCTCTCAAGATATTCAACCTGAAGTGGGAAAAAGTCAAGAGTTTTGTCCCCTTCACCTCTTAGAACAGAAACATTAACAGCCGTACCTCCCCATACAGCAAAGATTGAACTATCAGAAAGGGCGCTAAACTTTTTGTAGAACCATTTGACAGGTTGTCCACCTACCTTAAACGTATATTCCATAACTTTTCTTTCACATTTTAATTTATACCCAGCTGCCCTAATTATACATGGATGGATATTAAAAACAAAGGGCGAGGGCTTTGCCCTCAGACGAAAAAACCAATCAAAAAAAGAAACACCCTCCTATATAAAAAAATAAACCTTTTTCTTTTGCCCGGTTTTCTGGGCATTTTATTTCCTTAAGCCGAGCTTCTTAATAAGGCTCTGATACCTTTTCGCATCAAGCCTCCTTAAATAATCAAGAAGCCGCTTACGCCTACTGACGAGCTTGATAAATCCGCGCTTGGAATGAAAATCATGAGGATGCTTTTTAAAGTGCTCGGCAAGGGCATTAATTCTGTATGTGAGTAAGGCGATCTGAACCTCAGGAGACCCTGTATCGCCTTCGTGCCGGGCAAACTCCTCAATGATCTTCTTTTTTTGTTCGGTAGTAAGCGACATTTACAGGTGGTTTAAGTTAACTATTTTTTGAGGTTTATATTAATGTAGCACCCTTCTTAAAATTTAGCAAGCTTTGCACCGCACTCCCTCAACCCCTTTGCTTGACACTTAAATGACATCCGTCCTATATTATATCCTACGCAGATAGATTTTACAACTCTAGAGTCTTCTTTATCTTTTCGGCTAGCTCGGAAATATCCAAGTCAGGAGACTCCTCAACTTTAGACTCTTCTGATTTAGTGGATTCGGGCTCTGGTTTAGCTTGAGGTTGAGTAGCCGACTTGTCTGTCACAGGAATCTCTTTTTCCTCAGGAGCTATAGTATGGCTAACACTTTTCTCCACGATGGATTCTCCTTCCCTTAAAACACTCAAGACTACCTCTTTGGCCTCTTTTAGACTCATCTTATCAAGCATCCCTTCTGCCCAATTTTTAGTTGAAAAAACATTTAACTTAGAAGCAAAATTCGGCAGACTTTTACCAATGATTCTCAGGTATACCGAATCACCAGTGGAGATTAAAGAGACTATAGGCTTATCAACCCCATGGTATAGTAGATATACTAGGTCGGCCCATAAAGGCATAGAGGGTCTAAAATTCTCAGGATCAACCACCAAGGACCCAATAATTGCGTCGGACTCCAGTTCCCAATTCTCAAGTGCTCTTATGTTAAAGTTGGTATCCTTTACAAGTACAGCACTGCTGAAAAGCTCTCTTATTTTCCCAAAATCCACCCTAAAATCTCCGGAGAGTACACCTAGAACTAAGTGGTTATAAACATCCAACATAAAAAGATCCTTTAAACAATCAGGTAGTAAAGCGTCGCTGGTTAAAAAGTCTTGATCGAAATCAGCTAAACTAATCACATGGTCGTCTTTAATGTAGCCATAGCCGGATAGTCCATAGACTTCGCTGTAATCTTCTAGCTCAGAAACATAACCAAATTGAATAAAAGGAGTCTTGCCTGCTTTGACAAATTGAATCATCTGGGGATCAATTTCAATGCTTTCTCCCGTGGGTTCAAGGTAAATTACTAAGTTATCGTCCTCTAAATCGACCTTCAACTTTTTTACCTGTTTCTTAGCACCCTTAATCACTATCCTATAGTCTTTTTCAATTTTCAGTTCTGACTTGTATGGAATCTTACACTCTTCTAATAGATTTTTAAGCCAAGGTATCACAGCGCCTGGCACATAAAGGGGTAGATTGTGTTTGTGAACTAATGCTAAAGCCCGCAGAGCTTCAAACCAACCTGCTTTTCCAGATAAAACTACAGATATCCCTTTCTTATTTAAAACCTCTGAAAGTTGCATTAAGTATTATAGCATAATACTACAGGGACTCTATCTCAGGCCAGAATGGAATAGAAGCCAGTTGCGTGGCCTAAATTTCAGGCTCCTTTAGCTTTAGTCTCATTTATGAATGACCTCAACGTCTAAATTTGTTACCAATTCTGTACACATATCTAAGGCCTTAGGATTTGCGCATATGAACTTCCCAATATATTTAACCGACTGAAAATCTCGAGTTATAGCCGAATAGGCCCAAGGGGGTTCTACTGTTTCGCCAAGCGCATTTACCCTCGTATTGTAGATCTTACCCACCAGAGTAATGTAGCCGTCTTTAAGTTTAGCCCAATGCGCTTTGCCCAATCTTATCGTCTCAAATTCTTTGCCTAGTAGTTTCTCTATGTGAGCTGGATACGCCTCAGAATACTGCCCTATTTTAAGGAGAAGGTGGTTATCTGGACCATATATCTCAGCATAGTAATCATCTAAAACCTTCTGTGTGGTAAGAAACCTAGCGTTTACTCTATATTCAAAAATGTTCCCTTCTGTATCTTTAAGCTTAAAGGATCTTACGACGTGTTTGGCCGCGAGTTCTACTTGCATGTTCTTAACTACCTGAGTACATTTATCTAAAAGCTTTACATCAGCACAGCGAAAAGTGGCCATAAGTTCTGAATTAACATAAGCAGACGCCCACGATTTTTTATCCGAAGGAACTCTACGAAGCTCTATTGATCCATAATCGGTCTTGATCCACACCACCTCTCCTAAATCTTTTGTTTTGAAGGTTTTGGACAAGAATTTAGGAGCATTCCCGGGGAATGCCTCAGGAAGCACCCTTACGGTCATAAACAGTTTCTTATCTTTAAGGTACAGCTCGGCTGTATCGATCCTTCTGGGAGAAACCTTCACAGAATATCAAAAGGTACGGATACAGTAAACTCATAGATGTTCCCGCCCAAAAACTCAAAAAGCTGAAATGCCTGAGTGTGAAGAGATGGCTTAGGAGCCTCATTATTAGATGGTTTTCGCGTAGAGGTAGGTTGCTCAACAGTGGAAGTGAGAGTCGCAGTAATCTGTTCAACCGTGGTAGGAATAAACTGCGGAGGCTGTGAAGAAATAGAGGCTGAGGGGTTGACAGCAAAGTATACCACGGCCCCGGTGACTGCGGCAGAGGCCAAAGCCGAAGCTAAACTAGCAAGGACGAGCTTTTTGTCTATCATCGCAAAATATATAACTTTATCTGCTAAATTATAGCACTAGTAAGGCAAACTGCGGGATTCCCCATACGGGGCTGGGGCAAAACCCACTCTCAAAAATTAAGCAACAAAGCACCTATAAACATAAATACAGCCCCAAGAACACTTTTAAGGGTAAGCTTCTCACTTAAAAACAAAGCTGCTCCAATTACCAGAATCACTACACTCAGCTTATCAATCGCATAAACCCCTTTAACCGGGCCGTGCTTTAGAGCGATAAAATAGAAAGTCCAAGACAGAGCCCCGGAGATTGCGGCCAGTATAAGGAAGATTGTATCGTGGGAGCTGAGCTTAGGGATTTTAAGCTTGTTAGTGGCGGTGGCGATGGCGATCATAATGATCGCCATCGCCACCGCTCGTAGCGTTGTCATTGTAACTGGATCTATATTTTTAAGCGCAATTTTGCCTGTAATACTTACCAGCGCCGCAAACAAAGCAGAAAGCAGAGCAAATATCACCCACATCATTGTAGCTATTGTACCATGACCCGCAGGGGCTTTAAGCGAAAATTGGGAGTGGGGCAAAACCAATCTTTTACGATTTTGCCCCACTCCCCTAAGTAACTCCCCCCTTGTCTGCCTTAAACCATCCTGCCCACAGGCAACTTCTCTATCATGGGAAAGGTAACCTGCTTTAGGACATGAAGCCGGGGTTATAGAGAATTAATTTGACCCTAGCCCCGTCATTGTCTCTATGCCGGCTGCTCTAATCTAGCTAATAGCTTGCTTGATCTTCTTTAGAAGCTCCGCAGGAGATACAACCGGATACTCTAACTTCTGCACAACCTCTTCTATCTTAAACTCAGAGATAGGAGCATCCTTAAGCTTCTCCAACAACGCTTCTGAGGAATCAATAGGGTAATCAACTCCTTTAGTATGCTTAAGCACCAAATACGCCCACGGAGCATCGCAATACTCTAAAGCCTGCTGCGCCATCTCATGACCGTACTCTGCAACGGCTTTAGCCTGCTCTCCAGCCTTCACTTTCTGATATGCAAGTTTAGCAATCCCTCCTGCAACGTGGACTCTCAGACTTTTCTTCTCCTCCTCTGTTAGCTCGTCTAAATGTTCCACCTTATACAGAGCCTTATCTGGATCTGCTCTTAGAATATTCCTGGTTGTATTAAGTGTAATCCCGAGAAAATCAGCAATCTCATTGTCTAGCTTAAGATACTCATTTTTCAAAACAACAGCAAAACACGCTCTTGCTAAACTCGGAAGCCACGTAAGGGTGCGATATTCTGCCAAGTTGTGCAACCCTCCAAGCAATTCTATAGACTTATAAAACACCTGTTCCACAAGCCTATTTAGTTCGCGTTTATTTACGTCTGTTTGAGGAGTAACTGTGATCATAGCAATTTAATTAACATTTTATTTAAGCAGTCTGCTGCCTAAGTTCACTTAAAGGCTTAAGGATCTCTACAAGTCCAGATTCTGTAATTCTCATAAGGTGGGTCCTACTATCATGGCCTGCCATTCTGCACCCATCTATTCTGAAAAGCCTTACCACCTCGCCAATTGGCAAACCATACTGTCTGGCTTTAAAGGTTGTATCTATTACCTCTTTGGCCAAAACCATTGTGCCGTCGACTATATGGCCTACTGCGTATCCTCCGGCCGCCTCAGCGGTTTGAAGCTCATGCCCGCTTCTTTTCTGCGAGACAAATAGCGCAGTTTGATACCACTTCTTCATGAAGTTAAACATTCTCCGGACTACGCTTCTTGCAAGCATCTCTTTGTGCTCATAAAAACCAGTTACAGAATCGATAACAGTATAGTTTACTTTAAACTGCTTAATAGCATAAGCTATCGTTGCTAAAAGATCAGGCAGGTTTTCTCTTAAGCTAGAATAAGAAGCAGCGTCGATAAGTACAATATTATCCTCCAGATTCTTAAACTCATAACCCATGGCTGCTGCTCTTGCCGCAAGCCCAGCGGCAACAAAATTCGCTGGAGATTCGACGGTTATAAACAACACTTTCTCATTCTGAGCGGCACGGGCTATTGTAAATTGCTCTACCATCAAAGATTTACCCGTATCGGAAACTCCTGTAATGTTAAACACCGAATATTTAGGAATACCGTTAAGCTTTACCTTTTCTAGCTTTCCGTCTACCTCTTTGACAGTAAAGAAAAGATCGTCTAAGCCCTTAATTCCAGTGGGAACACCTTCTAATTCTGGTGCTTTTGCATAAGCCTTTGATCCTGTAAATATAGCCTCTTTTACTACCTTTGGATCTTTGTATTCGTAGCTTTGATAGATCTGATCCATATAGTATTCTAACCAGATCTTAGCAAAGTGTCAAGTAGACTGCTAAACAAAATATAGAAGGTGAAAATCCCCTTGTACCGCTATGATAAACTTCAAATATGAAAATCGCAAAGTTCATAGAACTAATCGACAAAACCCTTACTGGCATCCTCCAGTCTTACACCCTCCCCAGTCAACCAGGAGTAGCTTTCTCAGGAGGTATAGATAGTACAACCATAGCCTTTAAACTTAAAAAACTAGGCTTTAGGCCTATACTCCTTACCGCTGGATCCTCTCGCAGCAAAGAGAAAACTCACGCCGAGCAGATAGCGAAGAGATTAGGACTCGAATTCATATTCGTTGAAGTAACCCCTGAGTTTATTCAGAACAATCTAGATCTTATATACAACGTTCTTCAACAGAAAACCCCACAGGAGATAAAACAGTTAGCTTATAAAACACGCCCACGATTCCCCGGATTGGAAACATATCCTAATGCCATGGACGTAACTATAGGCTTATGTATGTATGCCATTGCAAAGCACCCAAAAGCTCCCAAAACAATCATCACCGGCCATGGCGCAGGGGATTTATTCTTAGGAGCATACAAAGTATACAAAATCCCTAGGGATCAACTTCAAGACTACATTGTTAACCAGGCTCTCCCCAGCGGCAAAGTAGATATATTCAGAGACTCTTTAATAGCAAAACAGGCGGGAAAAACACTTTTAAACCCATTGCTTGAAGAAGAATTTGTCAAGATAGCTCTAGAGATCCCTGTTTCTCTTAAGCTTAAAAACAATATTCGAAAATACATTTGGCTAAAATATGCAGAATGGTTAGGGGTCCCTAAAATGGCCCTACAAAGAAGACCAAAGGCTATGCAGTACGGCTGTGGATTTTTAAAGGAGGTTCAGAAAATGCTAAAAATTAAAGCTGCTGAAAATGCAAAAACCAGAGACCAACCTAGAAAAGAGAGAGCAAAAAAGCTCGCAAGAACAAAGATTATCCCTAACGCAAGTTCAGAATAAAGATACTTTCTAGAAAGCTTTGCCCCACAGTATCTGCATCGGCCCCCAGTTAGTAAAAAAGATATTACAGGGATTAAGTCGATTGCCCCAAGAGGATGGCCACATTCGTCGCATCTAGACCTTCCGCAGCAAAGTGAGCGCCAAAAGCTAGTCCCTAGTTTGTGCTTTCGTACGAACCTGTCTTTAACTAGTTTTAAAAACGAGGCCAAACTTGCGCCTAGGAAAAAGAAGAAAACAATCCGTAACAAAACGACAGAGTAATATCCTTCCGTAGAGCTTAAAAGACTCCCTCTAAACAACATCACTTCAATTTTATCTAACTTATTATCCTAAGCTATCACAGAATAAAAACCTACCACTGCCAAGCTTACATGAACATTAAGAGAAGCGCCTTTGCCATACATCGGAATAAACACCGTATGATTAAGCTTAGCCAGCGTCTTTTCTACTATACCATAGGTCTCATTGCCAACCACTAAAGCGTAAGAATCGGGATACCTAAACCTAAAATACGGAGCTGAGTCGGTGGTCTGTTCTATACCGATAAGAGGTACGTTTTTAGTCTTAAGATAATTAATAGCCTTAGCGGTGGTTTTAAAATACCTCCAGTGGACAGACTTTTCCTTATGCCTAGAGACCTTTTTTAGATCCTTGCCAAAAGGAGGCTTGTGACTAATACCGGTTAAAATAAGCTCTCTTACACCCAAAGCATCAGCTATTCTGAACATTGAAGCCACATTTCTAGCGTATTGAATGTTTTCAGCCAAAATATATATCTCCTTGCCGTGCCTGAATTTTTTGTTTAAACGCTTAATCTCACGCTTTAAAAGTTGTTTGTTCATATCTATATGTTACTTAATCTAACACCAATGTAAAGGTATTTTCCCAGGTAACTAAATGTCTAGCTCGAGGGACTACCTTTAAACGGGTCCAGATGTTTTCAAGCCTAGCCTTCTCCCCTACTGTCCTTGCGTGCGGAAACACCCTTGTAACCTGCACAAATCCGGCGATTCTTTCTGGGATAAATCTAGCCAGATTCAAAAGCCACCAGGGAAAACCCACCGGATTATCTCCTCGAGCCTCGAATTCATATTTAAAACGACTCTGATCACACTCAAACCTGTATTCTTGTTCTTTAAATTCGTCCAGCTCCCTTAGCATATAAGCATACCACTCTTTATACCATCTGGTTATCCATGAATTGGCCTGCAGAAAATCCAAATATAAGGATACTTTTTCCAAATATAGAGGAATTGCTTCTACCACCTGAGTTGCAAAACTTAAATCTTCAGTAAAAAGCTTGCCCACAGGCAAAGCAGAGAAAAAATTAAGACAGAGCTTATCTTTCACGTCTGCATCTGTCCGCCTACGCATCAGATTTCCAAGCTTAAGGATAAGTAGAAGCCGCGTAGTAAAAAGTCTGCCAGGATCAGTCCAGATCCATAAGTCGATATCATCTTCAGGTAAAGCATTAAAAGAAGCGACAGAACCGGTAACAAAAACTCCTTTTACATAAGGTACACTTAGGATCAAATCAAGCAACCTACGCGCCCAACAAAGCTTTTTGAAACTCTCGTTGTAGAGTTTAGAATATCTCTGCACAAAATCGTCAACTTTCTCCCCTGTAAAAAACTTGCGGAGGAATAGCCACGGGTACACAAATTTAAATTCCTTGTCTTCTGTGTATACTCTACTTCTTAAGCTATTAATAGGGAAGCCAAATTTAAACTTGTAAGAAGCTAGCTGCAGAATCGAAGCATCCATATACCCTGATTATACATCTTAAGGTATACTATTACATGGCTGAACACGCGATTCCGCAAAACATAATGGAGTATGAATTTAAACTCTTCGCTGGCCTTACGTGGAAACAATTCATATACGCTGCGATCGGCGGAGTGCTTACATTTATCATTTTTCAACTGACTCTAGGCAAAAAAATTCCGGCTATTTTCGGGTGGCCGCTGCTGTTTATAACAGCAGCGGCCACCCTGGCCCTTACATTTTTTACGTACGAAAAAAGATCATTAGATCAATGGATCCAAGACTATCTAAGGGCTATGTCTATCCCACTTATCAGAGTTTGGAAAAAAGACTACAAACCTGTGAAATACGATCCCGAAAGAAGATACAAGCCAGAAACATTTCCTGACTATCTTAGCGTATACTTTAAAAAAGAAGTTGAAATAAGCTCCGCACACAAGAAAGTTGAACACACATTAAAACAGATCCAGCAACCAAAGGTCATAAACATAAACCCCAGCAATTATACTCAGTTTTCAACCATTAATATCAAAATCCCAGAGACCCCTAACACAGTGGCCTTTAGGCTCGTAAGCAACAACCAGCCCGTAGAAGGGGTTGTTGCAAGGCTCTATGATATAAACAACAAAGAACTCCGCGCCCTAAAGAGTACTCCTCATGGCATAATTTACTTTAACAAACCACTAAACAACGGAACCTACAGAATTGTATTTAATCATCCTAAAATCAGGTTCCCTGAGGTGCACATAACCTTTCAAAACAACACCTACCCTCTGTTTAACATAGTTGGTGAGCAAAATGGCTAGATACGTAAAAAGCCCTACTCAAGATTTTCTAGAGATCGAAGAGGTACTTGCAGACATGCTAATTACCCGCAACGGCACATTCGCCGTAATTATAAAAACAAATGCAGTAAACTTTGAGTTGCTCTCTCCAGAGGAGCAGGAGCTTAAAATAAAAAACTTCGCCTCTTTTATCAACTCACTGGACTTTGACCTTCAGATACTTATTGAAACCCAAAAGGTAAGCCTTCACAAATATGCTGAGTACATAGAACAATTAGAAAACCCTACTCTTTCGCCAGGACTCCAACGCCAGCTTAAAATCTACAAAAGATTTATTCGAAAGCTGGTAACAACCCAGAACATCCTCGACAAACAGTTTTATCTCGTGATTCCGTACAGGACCGCAGTAACATACACTTCAAGCCTGCCCGTCGCCAGGAAGAAGGTCCTTATAGAGCAGGCGCTAAACTTTTTAATCCCCAAACGGAACCATGTACTAAAGATGTTGAATATAATGGGGCTTAACGGAAAGCAACTCACCACAGCCGAGATCATCAAATACTTCGTAAAAATATATAATCCTGGAATCAAAAAGATTAAATTCGAAAGTACAAGCATAGATGTTTAGCTTATTCAAAAACAAAAAAAGCTCTTCAACTTCTGGAAAGATTACAACTACCGAGAAAAAACTCACATATACCCTTAAAGACCTTATTGCCCCTAACCTTCTAGAGATAGATTTTAAAGACATAAAAATAGATAACCGATACTACAGGATCTTTATCGTGGTTGGCTACCCCAGAAAGGTCGACAACACCTGGCTTTCGCCTCTTATCAATTTTGAACACGAGCTAGCTATCTCAATGTTTTATTATCCTTTGGACTCAGATGAGATTATTAATAAGCTAAAAAGAAAAATAGCAGAGCTTGAAGCAAGCTTAGCTAATGAGTACCAAGCAGGCAAAGTCCTTGACCCTAAAAACAAAGTGGCCCTAGAGGACGCACAAAGGCTTATGGAAGATATTGCCTCGGGACAAGAAAAATTTTTCAACACAGGCTTTTACATCAGACTTTCCGCTGACACTAAAAAAGAGCTTGACCTAAGAAGCAAAAATCTGGTTTCAACGCTGGCAGCCATAGGGCTAGAGGTAGTTCCTGCAACCTTAAGACAAGATCTTGCTTTGCACACTACTCTTCCCAAAGCCCAAGACAAGATATTCCAGGTAAGAAACATGGACACAAGCTCACTTGCTAAAACGTTCCCCTTTGTAAGCTCTGAACTTACAATGGACAAAGGCATCCTATATGGTATTAATCTTCACAACCACTCGCTTGTAATCTACGACAGATTCGAAGCGCCAAATGCAAATGAGGTGGTGTTTGCGACCTCAGGCGCTGGAAAAAGCTACTATGTGAAACTACAAGCCCTCAGATACCTGATTACCGGAACCCAGATATTCATAATAGATCCAGAAAGGGAATACGATAAACTAGCCGAGGCTGTAGATGGAAGCTATATAACCTTCTCACAGGATTCAGAAGCTAAGATAAACCCCTTTGAATTCATAAGATCTACAGATTCCACCGACAAGAATATTCTCAGAGATAAGATACTTAGCTTGCACACCTTCTTTAGAATAATGTTCGGCGGAGAGATAAGTAACAAAGCCTCCGCCGTACTTGACAAAGCCCTAATCTTAACCTACAAAGAGCGTGGCATTACCACTGATCCTGACACTTGGAAAAACGACCCACCACTTTTGGAAGACTTATACAAGATCTTAAAAGGCATGGTAGAGCCTGAAGCTCAAGACATGGCAAGCAGACTGGAAAAATACGTAATGGGCTCTGGCGCTGGGGTATTTAACATGCCCACCAACATTGACATAAATAACAATTTTATTGTCTTTAGTATCAGAGATCTAAGAGACGAATTGCGTCCTATGGCAATGTATGTAATTCTAGACTTTATCTGGACCAAAATCAGAGAAAAACGCAGACGCAGACTTCTGCTCATAGATGAGGCCTGGACCATGATGCAATACGAAGACTCTGCAAAGTTTGTGTTCGGAATTGCAAAAAGAGCAAGAAAATACTATTTAGGCCTCACCGCAATAAGCCAAGATGTGGATGAATTTTTAAATTCAAAGTACGGGAAGGCCGTAGTGACCAATGCCAGCTTAAAGATGCTACTTAAACAAAGCTCTGCTGCTATAGACCTGGTTGCGCACACATTTAATCTATCAAGTGGTGAGAAAAACTTCTTACTCTCTGCACACAGAGGAGAAGGTATATTCTTCGCTGAGCAAAACCACGTAGCAATGCAGGTTATCTCAAACAACGCTGAGCACAGGTTAATTACCTCAGATCCGAAAGAATTAGAAAAGATGAAGTCTTCAGATATTTCTAAGCTAGACATAGAAGAAGCATCAGATGTCTTCAATCCAGAGGGGTAAAGAGACAGAGCCTAGGCCGGAAGAGATCGAAATAGAAATCGGGGAACTAAAGTTATCCAAACAACTGGTTGATTCCATGAGAAGGCTACAGCAACAAGGGGTTTTAAGATTATGGCAAGATCTTCAACTCCAAAAAATGGGGAAGGGAGAAGGACTAGAAGAAATTATACCCGGTTACTTTACAACTTATTTCGTCGCCTCTATTAGCCACAGCTTCCTGGGTTTAGAAATATGGGCACTACCCCCCAACCTTCCGCAAAAGATACTCAAAGGGAGGTTATTTATCAGCGACCCACCAATTGATCTAGTTGTCTCCCCGCTTGGATCCTTCCAAGATAGTACCACCGAAATTCAAGTAGCAACAGCAATAGCCGTATCATTCCCTCCAGAAAACGACCTGCCTTTACCTCGGACGAGCCTCAGGTATTACTATACCCACCGAAACCGTCCCCAGATCAAAGTCCCACTCTGATACCTATCCTCTCCATCACCTGGGATGCTTATGGAGACCCAGAAAGACTACAGGTAGGGGAAATACAGCGAATTCAGACTCTACAGGGACTCATCTATAATGCCTCTTTCCAGCCAAACGAAATTCAGCCCACCCCTCATAAAAAACCCAGAACTCCAGATGCCCCAATCGACATTCCAACGATCTTCACCTTCGTCACCTGGGGAAACACTGTATACGTGGCAACTACTAACCCCTACAGTTCCGAATTTCACGCAGCAGAAGAAGGGGCAGAAGAATCCCCCATCATGACCTCACCTGAATGGGATACCCACGCAGATGATCCCTATACAACCGCTTCTAGACCATTTATCCCGATACTTAGAAAGTTAGTACCTAAGAGACAACCTCCGCATGGGGAAAAAATCATGCAGCAAGAGGAAAATCTGTACCGGTCCAAAAAGAGTTGAGACAAAATAAAAAATAGGTGTGGTTCCCGCTACAATAATTTAAGGAGATAAATTGTTAGGGGAACCACACATGAAAGAATACAAATTCAGAATATTATACGAAAAATTCTCTAACAATGCATACG
>WFZK01000021.1 GCA_015489595.1 Candidatus Dojkabacteria bacterium
ACCGTCACAGTCTACTACCCCCCCACTCAAGCTCTCTCTGTAAGGCTAATCGATAGAAACGACGCAAGTATAGCTCCTATTGATAAAAAGTCCGGCGTGGCCACTGTTACTAAAAATCCTCTGCGCTGGGTTGGCGGCCTTGGTCATGATCCTCTAAAGCTTACTCAAAGGCCTAGCAATCCCAATGTTAACAAGCTTATTGTAGAGACACCATTTAGGTACATGCGAACTGATGGAAATCCTTTCGACGTAAAGGTAGTATTTTGGGACGAGAACGGTACCTCTGATTTCAATGTAGAAGATCAGGAGATCTTATTAGTACACCAGAGCGGTCGAGAGTATCCGATAAGTCGGGGGAGAGGTAAGGTTAATCCGAACGTTTTGGGATTGCTTGATCCGTCGGCTGCAATTTCTGTGGCACCTCCTAATACTTCCGGCTTTGGGACTTTCATTGACATGCTTTCATGTCTTAAATCCGCAACATATTGCACCCGACGCACGAACGTTGGGACCGTGACTTTGTCGCCCACACAAATACCTAGCGGCGGGGGTGGCTCTCCTCAGCTTCTTGCTCAAGAAGCAACAATACACGTCTATCAAGCTAATCTCCCTGAAGGTCGCTACTTTGTAAGGGTCAAAACCATAGACAAGGAAGGCGCCAGGTGGCAAAAAGACTTTAGGAATGCTTATTTTATTGTAGACAATACTCCGCCTTCTGTTAAGATCCAGCCTATAGTCTGCGGACAGACTGCCGGAACCAATGACACAGAGTGTGTAGTTGGTGGTCGGAGACTAGGTGGTGATATAGTGAAGGTTATTCTAACCGTAAATGATAACAATAACCTGCCGAACGATCCTCTGTTTGCCACATTTGTATATGTTACTGGTAAAAAACACTCAGAGTTTCTTAAGCTATGGGATCCTAATACTGCGAAACAGACTAATATTAGGGCAGATGGTACTAATTTTGGACTTTATAGATACTTTAAGCTAAGGAAAAAGACTCCAAAATCTGTGGAATATGAATTCTTTACTGTGGGAGTAAGAGCAGAGGATAAGATATACATGGGTTTCTGCGCCTACGATATAGCAGGAAACATCGCCTGCGATGGTAACGTTGATATGTTTTCAGGAAACACTCCAGGCCCAGGCCCTGGGCCCGGGCCTGGGCCCAGTCCTACACCTATTAAGGTTGGTGCTAATTGGCTTAAGACTTCACTAGGGAATGTTTACAGCGCCGGAGGTTTCACCAAACTCCCTGATTATGGATCCATCCATGGAATCTCAGAGAAGCCTATCCAGTCTTTTATCAGGCCGTTTAATGCGGCCTCTGCGACTATTGGCAATTTCCTGGTAGCTTTTGACAGAGCAAGCGGTGTAGGTCAGATAAGGTGGGGCTACAATGGCTATTACAACAGCCTACCATTTAGACTAATAGGAAGAAAGATCGATAAGACTTTCAACAATTATGAAAGCTTAAAAGAGTTAGCTTTACTAAGGTGTGCTCAGTTAGGTGCAAACTGTAAGGTGTACAATCTAATTACTCCAAGCGCTGTGCATATGGAGAGTTTTCTAGAGGATGCTACTAAATTTAAAGTAGTGTTGGTGAATGTAGATCCGTCTACTGAGGTAGTGTTTCCATTCTCTGTGGCTTGTAGAGGAGTTAATTTGATATTTGTAGATAAGGGAGTTCTAAGATTCATTAAGCCTATATATAAGTACTTTAGCAGAAAACCACCAATGTTGCCTGGAGAGCACTATATACATCCATTGGCTAACTATAAGGAGGGTTGTGTTTTTATGCTAGGACCTACAGATGACGCAAGAATGATAATAGATGACAATCCAGCTGATGCTGCATTTATTTCAGGCAGAGAAGTACTTCACGACCGAGTTACTGGGGAAGGGATCGATTTAGATTTGGTACAAGCTGGTATAGTGGCCTTTGATAAGAATGCTTTGCCTGCTAATCCTCAGATCTGGATAAAACAGATGCCTCGAGATATTTACCGCGATGAAGATGGTTATTTTGATGCGCTCTTGGTTCATGGTTTTATATACAGTGCTTCTGTTCCTAAACTAGAAAGAGATCTAACTTTCAGCGATAATAAAAAATATCCTTCGGAGTGGATTGTGTATGACGCTAGTCTGTTAGACCTTTTTGGACCTTTATTAGGCAAGAGAAAGTCTCAGACCATAAGATGCGGAGTTAATAATCACCCGTGGTGCTCGGTGCCGTTGATTGAGCGTGAAGGCCTGTAGTACAATAAGGAGCGCGGGCGTAGCTCAATTGGCTAGAGCGTCTCCCTTCCAAGGAGAAGGCTGCGGGTTCGAGTCCCGTCGCCCGCTCGAGGCCTTGGTTGGCTGATGGCGCTATCTATACGCTGAGGGCTTCCCATTCGAAGAAATTATAGGCAGGAAGAGTAAGACTTTCGAAAATCCTCGGTAAAGCTCTATGCTCGGTCTTGTTGAGTCTAGAGAATAACGACTTAAGAGTTGTTTAAACGTAGTTGGAATGGCTTTAATTATATCTTTAAATCTCCCTGTTAGCGTTGTGTAGGCGTAGTTGCCTCCTGGAATACTGCTTCTGTTCAGAGCATCTATCTTTAGAACGTTTTCTTTGTTTCTTAAATTTAGTGCAGCCCAATATTCACCAGTGGTATGCCAAAGTAGGGGCTGGGGCAAAAATCAGAAAAAGTCGATTTTTGCCCCAGCCCCCTAAACTCATTATTCTTCTGGCTGTTCTAAATTTTCCATTGCTGACGGACGATCCCTCGCTACTCGGCGGAAGGTAACCTACTTTAGGGCGTGGTCTTAAAATCTTTTCTAGTTTAAAAAATAGACTGCTTGCTTTGCTAGGGCCTTCACGAGAGCTAAGGTAAAGGACGGGGGTTCTTTTTAGAGTAACGATCGTTGAATGCATAAGAGGTTAGGAATTATAGTAGTTTCACCTGGTGTTTTTGTAGTTCGGGTCGTATTTTAAAATAATATTGTAAAACTTTGTGATTTCATTTTTAAATCTGGTTACACCTGCTGCCCATGCGTGGGTACCCGCCTCACCGCAGGGTGGACAATACGTGGACTCTATATCATATGGGTTAGGATTTTTTCCGTAACCTTGAGCGAAGTTTTTAGACATCTGAACAATTGCGTCTTTCCAACCTTGAAATACCGAGAAACTTCCGTTAGGCCCACCTCTCCAACCCCAGGCGTTGTATGAATTGTAGGGGGTTATAAGGCCGAAGTTGCTTTCTACCCCTGAGATTGCAACCAGGATTCTCCAGTCAAGGCCATTCTTGTCTGCTTCCTTTACAAAGATTTCAGCATAAGGAGCCATAGGAGATCCTCTGTATTCCAGGTATTTTTTTAGCGCTACGACTCGGGGGTCTGTAACATTCCTGTATTTTTGAGATATTTTAATGGAGTAAACAGTTGGAGTAAAATGATAAAGTTGAGCTGGTATCTGTTTAGACAGGGAGGGGGTAAGCTCTACAGGTTCTAGAATTGTTTCAGCTTGCGGATTTGCGAGTTTTGAGAATGCAAAGGCACTCCATAGCAGTATAAGGATAAGCCTTATGGTGGTTGGTTTTAAAGCTCGTCTAAGCGCCATGATTTTAATATTTAAGTTTGGCCTTGTGATATAATAGCAAACAATTTAAGCTAAGAGTAGGGTATATGGCCAGAAAGACAAAGAGTATAAAGGTGAGACTAAAGTGCAGCGTCTGCGGAAGCATTAACTACACAACCAAGAAAAGGGTCGGAGCCCAGGAGAAACTGAAGCTTAAAAAGTTCTGTCCTAGGTGTGGTAAGCATACAGAACACGTTGAAACCAAGATAAAATAAATCAGTGGGCCCGTAGTTTAATTGGTAGAACGGCGGTCTCCAAAACCGCTGGTCCTGGTTCGAGTCCGGGCGGGCCTGCAGTACAGAATGTAAGATGATATAATCCCGGGACATGGGGTTTATAAGAGAGCTGATTAGCACTGCTAGAAACATAGAGTGGCCGGATAAAAAAACTCTAATTAAGAGCTTGTTTGCAGTACTTAGCGTATCTGCTATAATAACAGCGTATCTAGTTGGATTAGATACACTCTTTATCTATCTAAGAAACTTAATATTGTTTAGGTAAGAAATGACTCTTAAGTGGTACATTTTAAATGTACACTCTGGGAAAGAGGAGTTTGTAGCCCAGAAGATAATGCAGATGGTAAAGGCTTTGGGACTTAAAAAGCAGATCTCTGAGGTGTTTATCCCAAAGCAGTCAAGCGTAGAGGTAAAAGATGGGAAAAAAGTCACAGTAAAAAAGAGGATGTTTCCGGGGTATATTTTGGTCAAAATGGAATACAATGAGCGAACAGCTCCTTTGCTTACGAATATTGAAGAGGTTAGAGGGTTCGTAAGGACTGGTAGTAAGGTTTATCCTTTATCAGAGGAGGAGGTAAAGGCCCTCATGGAAGACAAAAAGGCTAAATCAGGCGCTACAAAAGTTGTTACGAAGCTTAGGGTAAATGATGCTGTAAGGATTACAGACGGAGTTTTTAAAGATCTTATTGGGAAGGTAGCCGAAGTAGATGAAGAGAAGGGTAAAGTTAAGGTCCTTTTGACAATGTTGGGTCGTGAGGTACCATACGATGTAGATATAAGTTTAGTTGAGAAGCTGTAGTATGGCAAAACCGTTGCTTAAAGTTTTAAAACTTGTAATCCCAGCAGGTAAAGCCGTTCCTGCTCCACCCTTAGGGCCCATATTAAGTCAGGCTAGAGTAAACATTAAGGAGTTCTGCGACAAGTTCAATGAGGCTACCAGACAGATGGGGAATGTTAAGGTGAGAGTAGAGCTTAAGGTTTATCAGGATGGAAGTTACGATATGATAATTAAGACTCCTCCAACTTCGGAGTTGATTAAGCAGAAATTAAAGATTAATAAAGGCTCCGGTGTTCCTAACTTAAACAAGGTAGGCACCTTAACCATGGCAGATGTAGAAGAGATAGCAAAGCAAAAATTGCCTGATCTTAATACAAAAGATTTAGAGGCAGCCAAAAGAATCGTAATGGGAACTGCCAGACAGATGGGAGTTAATATCAAAGAGTAATTTATGGCACGAAGAGGTAAGAAATATAAAAAGGTTCAAGACTTGGTTGATAAATCTAAGGTTTATTCTATCCAGGAGGCTTTGGGGTTATTAAAAAAGCTTAGTTATTCAAAGTTTCCGGGCACAGTAGAGCTGCATTTGGCTCTAAATTTGCCTTCTGGAAAAGATCCGAAGTCAATAAAAGGGAGTGTAGCTCTGCCTCATACTCAGGCTAAAGATGTAAAGGTTGCTGTGGCTGTTCCAGAGAATTTAGAAGAAGTAGCTAAAAAAGCAGGTGCTACCTTTTATAAGCTAGACGAGCTAATAAAAAAGATCAGCGATGGAAAGATCGAGTTTGATGTGTTAATTGCTGTTCCTGAGGTTATGCCCAAGCTTGCTCCATTGGGTAAGGTGCTTGGCCCGCGGGGGCTTATGCCGAATCCGAAGAACGGTACCGTAGTGTCGCCAGATAAACTGGAAGCTGCTATTGCAGAATTTAAGCGAGGGAAGATGGTGTTTAAGGCAGATGCCTCTGGAGGTATTCATGTCCCAGTAGGTAAAATAGGTGATCCTGCCGAACATATAATGGAGAATATAAAAGCTGTTATCTCTGCTCTTGTTTCTTTACTTGGCAGAAGCAAGGAGTATCTTGTAAGGCAAGCATATTTGGCACCAACTATGGGGCCTAGTATTAAGGTAGACTTAAAATCAATATAGTAGAGTATGGCAGTGAAATGTGATGTATGCGGTAAAAAGACACAGCATGGTGATCAACATATTCATAGGCACTCAGCTTGGCGATACAGAGCTCCTCGTACCAAAAGGACCTGGAAGCCAAACCTAAGAAAGGTCAAGGTAAGAGTGGGTAATCGTGTCATCACTTTAAAAATGTGTATGGGTTGTTACAGCAAGTATACAGTTGAAGGAATAGACTTTCTTAAGCGTAAAGGGGTAAAAGAGGTGCTAAGAGCGTTAGGTCAGTAGATTCCTAGGTAAAATTATTTTCCCCTAAGCATCTTTCTTGTGGTGGTTTTAGATCGCGACACGGTGTGATGCGATTGTTTATGAGGTTGTGGGCAAAATTTGCTAATACTCAAATTTTGCCCACAACCTCTTTGTGTTAAAATAGGCTAGCATGCTGGGAGATTTATTATCACTTCTAACATACGATGTAGGAATAGATTTAGGTACAGCTAATATCCGTATCGGTGTGCGTGGTAAGGGTGCTGTGGCTATAGAGCCTTCAGTTGTGGCAATCAACAAGTTCAACAATGAAGTTTTAGCTGTAGGTAACGAGGCCAAAAAGATGCTTGGGAGAACTCCGGCTAACGTAGTAGCCGTGAGGCCTTTAAAGGATGGGGTTATAGTAGACTTTGATATAACTTTAGCAATGGTAAAGTACTTTTTAGGGATTGTTCATGCTCAAAAGGATGATTTTTGGATAATCCCTAAACCACGGGTTTTAGTGGGAGTTCCTTCCTCTATTACAGATGTTGAAAAACAAGCTGTAATAGATGCTGTTTTGTATGCTGGAGCCAGAGAGGCATACGTTATAGAGGAGCCTATGGCGGCTGCTATTGGAGTAGGACTTCCTGTTAACGAACCTGTAGGGAATATGATAGTCGACATTGGCGGTGGGACTACAGACATAGCCATTATATCTTTAGGCGGTATAGTAGTAGACAAGACTATAAACATAGCTGGTGATGAAATGGATGAGTTAATAGTAGAGTATTTAAAGGATAAATATGCTATGTTAATAGGTTACTCTACTGCAGAAAAGATTAAGGTTAAGGTAGCTAAGGCTCACCCTGAGATAGAAGATAAAGCCATTCAAGTTCATGGCAGAGATATGATCTCAGGGTTACCCAAGGCAGTCGAGGTCAGTAGTAAAGAGGTGCTTGATGCGATCTCCCCAGCTTTGTCTAAAATTACTGACGCAATCAAAGAGGCAATTGAAGAAGCCCCGCCAGAGCTGGTCTCTGATATCTATACGAGAGGCATAGTGGTTGCTGGGGGAGGAAGTCAGATTCCAGGTCTTAATAAGCTCTGGGAGCAAGAGCTAAAGGTCCCTATCCAGATCGCTAAAGATCCTCAGTTTAGTGTACTTAAAGGGACTCTTATAGCCTTAGGAGAAGTGGAGACTTTAAAGCGGCTCAAAGAGGCTGAATCTCAGATCATTTGATGCATTAAATGAGTACCGGGAAATACCTGCTTCTGTACTTTGTAATCGGAGCGTTAAGCATTGTTTTTTATCTTCTAAATCTTCTCGGCGTTTTCTCTACTATGTATTCTGCTTTGCACAGTGCGGTACGCCCTATAAATCTAGTTTTTTCTCAGATATATACAGACCTAAGAGACAGAGCGTATTCGTTTTTAGAGCTTTCTAGATTAAAGCAGGAAAATATAGCTTTATCGGAGGAAATTTTGTCTCTGAAAGAGAAACTTCTTGAGGCTGAGGAGAAGCTAAAGCGCTGTAAGGAACCCTCATCCAAGGGCTCTAAAAGGGACAGTCAACCCTTTAAAGTTTATAGTTTAGAGATCGTAGACCGGCTTGGTGATAAACGAGGAGTTATTGTAACAATCTGCTCGTCTCGAGTCGCTCCAGGAGATATTGTTACTTATAAGGGATTTTTTATTGGGACTGTGGCACAAAAGCACGGCAGCCTCTGTAAAGTTGATACTATTTGGGCGAGTGATTTTAAGAAGTACGCTTTTTTAGAAAAGGCAAAACTTTCTGGCATTTTAGTGAGAAAGACCGATGGCTTGTATTTTGATGAGGTGTTAATTAGTAATAAGGTAAAAGGTGGAGATAAGGTCTTTATTGTTCACCCTAAGCTGGGGATAAAGCTCTATGTTGGTGAAGTCGTCAAGGTGAAAGATCCACTAACAGGAGCAAAAAAGATCATTAAGATTAAACCGTATGGGGATATCGATAGGCTAAATTTTGTTTATGTTCTAAAGCCATGAAGCAACAGGTAAAATTTCT
>WFZK01000022.1 GCA_015489595.1 Candidatus Dojkabacteria bacterium
CTAATATCCAAAATCTTCTCTACACTAAACGTTCTATCTTCTCCTCTGCTGTAGCAGTATGCCACTACTCCATAGAATTCATAGCCTTTGTATCTCATCTTTTGCACCTTTTTGGGTAAGATTGTTCTTACAGACTGGCCGGTGTCTTTGTAATACAGGATCTCTAGCTTGGTTTTGGTTTTTGCGGCCTGTTTTAAAATCTTGATCTTTTGGTCAAGTGTAAGACCACTGTTCTTAGCCATAAACTTTCTAAAGAATCTTTTGATTCTTCCGTCTGCCCAGATGTGTTTTTTAGATATACGCTGTTTTAGTATGATGCCTTCGAACGATCGTGCACGGCTTAGGGCTACATAAAGCTGGCCTGGGCTAAATGTTCCTTTGCCTATGTCTATTATGATATTGTCAAATGTTTTGCCCTGGCTTTTGTGAATCGTCATTGCCCAGGCAAGCTTAATAGGAAATTGAGTAAAGGTCCCTACAACTTCTTGATATACAGACTTTTGCTTGTTGTCGAATTTGTACGTGAATTGTTCCCAGGTGTAGGGCCTTACCTCTACAACGTCTCCGGTTTCTAGCTTAACTTCGATATAAGGGTCCTCGGAGTCTGCCATAATATCGGTGACAATACCGAGTGTGCCGTTTACCCATTTTAGATTCCTTTCGTTGTTTATCAGCATTATTTGGGCTCCTTCTTTTAGCTCGAGAACCGCATTCGTTGGGGCATCGTTTATATCGAAGTCTCCTGTGATCTGAGCATGGAATTCGTGCTTGGGGCCGGGCAGGGCGTCTAGCGCTTTTTTGTTTATCTGATCAACAATTTTGTTTGTAGTTGCCATATAAACGTAGAATTTGTTTGGATCAGGAGTAGCGTTGTATCGCTTGTTGATAAACTTTATATCCTCTGCGTCTATATCATTTACGCGTATCTTGTTTAGGATCTCTATGAATTTTTGATCTTGCTGCCGGTATATCTTTGTAAATTCAATAAATTTTATTTTGAAGCTAGGATCTTTAAAAACAAAAGAGTCAAAGAAGTATTCAGATTCGTAGCCGAGTTTAGATAAGATCTCTTTGTCTTTTGCTTTTGCCACGGGCGGGAGCTGGAAAAGGTCTCCTATAAAGAGCATTTGTATACCACCAAATGGTTCTTTTCGACCAGTTGTCTTGCGTATTGCAGTGTCTATGCAATCTAGCAGATCAGCACGTACCATAGAGATCTCGTCGATTATGATAAGGTCTAGGCTACTTAAGATCTTTTTTAGCTCTGAGGGTGGAGAATAGTCATCCATTGTGCTAGGGAGGGTATCGATGCCGAATTTAAAAAATGAATGGATAGTCTGTCCGCCTATGTTTACGGCAGCGACTCCGGTAGGAGCAAGTAGCACGTAGGATTTTTGAGTATTTTCTTTGAAATAGTTAAGAAAAGTTGATTTACCAGTGCCAGCTTTACCAGTGATAAACAGGCTGTTGTTGGAGTTTTCAACGATATCAAATGCTGTTTTAAATTGAGGATTTATGTCTATTGGCATAAAGAATTATAGGGAAAAGCTTGGGATCGGAGTTTGAATGGGGTTGGGTAGGTCAGAGGTGGTTCTAGGTTAGAGAGAGTAGGTGATTCAGTAAGTTTACTAGTGTAAATTATGGAAATTCGGTGAGTATACCGACGGAATTTTTATAATTTCGGAAAGTTGAGTTTTGTAAGGTCGGTAGAGAAATTAATATGACATAGGTTTTACCTTTAGATCTAACTTTTGCCTTACTCCCCCTCGACAGAATACTACTTTTCGGGTATAAATATACAATGGAAAGTCCGTATTTAGTCAAACAATTCTTAACCTCTGACACCGAAACAGGAAGCTTCTCAAAGATATATTGGCTGTACAAACCACGTAAAAATCCTGACAAGATAGGATTAGGTTTTTTCTTCGAAGTTGTTTCTGGCGACTTAGAGCCGACCTCTTATGAGTACATTTCGCGGGCAGTCTGGGATGTCTTTGTAGACGCATACTTTAAAAGAGGTTATGAAAACGCCCTTAAGAAGGCCTCTTTTACCCTTCTTAACCTTCTGGCTCAGTTAGAGGTTGAAGAGATTGACCTTAACTTTGGGCTTTTTTCAATTAAAAGAACAGAGACAGGCTATCTGGTTAATTTAGCCACATTCGGCCAGATAGATGTGATCTTAGTAAGAGATGGTAAATACGTAGATATAACCTCGACACTGCCGGAAAACAGCGACCTTAAAAAGCTAAAGTACGTTGAATTTGATGCTGCTGTAGGAGATGTGCTGTTTCTGGCCAATCGGTATCTGGTCCTTAATGCGATGGAGGCAGGAATAGTCAAAACAGACAACATAAACGCCATTTTAGACTCCCTCGCAGAGTTTGAAAAGACTTTAGATGGTAACAAGAAGATCTTTGTTTTGGGCATAGAGGTTGAGCCAGCCTATGAAGAAGAAACCATAGCAGAAGAGGCTGTAGTTAAAGAGAAAACTCTGGCCGATAAGTTAAAAGGCGTAAACGAGAAGTTTAAGCCTTTAAACATAGCATGGGGTAAATTTGTATCAATTGCCAAGAAGACTGGTACATTTTTGTTGCAAAAATCGCAGGCAGGTTTTGTGGTACTTAAAAATACTGTAGCTTCTAAGCTAAAAAGATCAGCAGCGACGCAGAGTAAGGTTAGCCCTGAGCAGGGGGTGTCATTTGTCCAGCAGGGGGCGGGTTATGAACCAGGGGAATCTGCTGTTATAGAGGCTGATAAAGCCGCACCTACGCAGGGGTCAGACCAAGTAGTAGAAAGCCCAGAGTTGCCACAACAGCTTGGGGAAGACACTGTTGGACCTGAATTTTTGGGGTCAGAAAGGTCAGAGGCAGAATCTGGTAAGACAGAGCAGGAAGAAGGGGGGGCTCCGCAGCCTTCAGAGCCTGAATCTCTAGTGGAGTCTTCATCGGGTGAGCAGTCTGAAAATTTATCAAGTGTAGTAGCAGAAGGACCAGAAGCGAGGGAGGGGCACCACCTGTTTTCTAGTGAACAGAAGGTTTCGCCTGAGAAGCCTGTGACTGAGGTTCTTGATGCCTCTGTTAAAGCTCATCTGTTACACGACCCCGTAGAAGAGTTTAAGCTTAGGCACTCTAAGCGAGGTAAATTTGTTAAGATTTTGCGAGGAGCTCTAGGATTAGTCTTTTTGGGGCTAGGAGGTCTGTCTAAGATTTTTCACAGACGTCGGAGTTTTAAGATCCAGTCCCATATTCCTACCCATTCGTCTAGAAAAGGGCTACTTGTCTACGCTGTTGGCATAGGGCTAATTGGAGTAATTCTCTGGTGGGTTTTTAGTTCATACAAAGCTAAAAAGCAAGAAGCAAAAAGGACCAAAGATTTTATAGCTACAGAGGTTACTCCTGTTCTTGACTTCTACAAAACTGAGATTGAAAAGATCAAACTTGAGGATAAAAACCATTATCTTGATCTGTGTTTTATAAAGGTAAAGCAAGCCAGAGAAAAGGTTGCGAATTTTAAGAAAGACCTTAAGTATGAGAAAGATAAAAGCACGCTAGATTACTACTTAACTAAGCTAGAGGAGGTCAAGAACAAATGCCAGGCAAAATATGATCGGATTTATAACATTGTAAGAATCTCGAATCCTGAACTGCTTAAAGATTTCACAGCTGAATTGGGGGCAAAATCAAACGTTGTGAGTTTGCACATAGCTAAAGGGTATATCTACGTGGTCGATCAGGGTAAAAAGGCTGTATATCAGGTAAATCCTGAGAATGGTAGGGTTATTAAGCTAGAAGATCCCAATGGTCTGGTAAGTGAGCCGGTTTCTGTTGGCGCAAATAAAGACAAGATCCTGGTTTGTGACAAGAAAAACGGCGTGTTGGAGTATGCTAATGATAAATTCAAAAAGATTGTAGGAACTGAACCTAGCTCTATTGGAGCCTCTTGTGCAGGGGTAGAAGGCTTCTACACTAATGCATACTTTTACACAGAGAAGCGGGATAAGCTGTATAAGAGTGTGGGGTATGAGTCAGGTTCTTATGCCTTGCCTATGGCTTATATTAAGAATCTATCTAAGATTAGAGATGTCTTAATCGATGGGAATATCTATGTACTTAGAGAAAAATCAGGCAAGGTTGTACTAGAGAGGTATTTCGGGGGTCGTTACGATCCATCGTTTAAGATGAAAGAGCGATTAGGAGACATAAAATTCGGCTATACTAATCCTGCTGGGAATTTCCCGATTTACCTGTATGATGCTAGCATAAATGGAGTTCGAGTGGTTGAGAAGCCAACAAAGAAGAAGCACTATGGGTATGGGGTGATTGTAAAGACTTATGTGTTTAATACAGACAAGATAAAAAATGTAAGAGCCATCGCTGTGGATTTAAGCTTAAGAACAAACAAAGAAAACTACTTATACATACTGGCAGACAATGTTTTGTGGAGGATAAGGATGATATAATAACCCTATGACAGATAGGATAAATAGGCTACCCCCTGAAGGGGAACCAGGGTATAGAAAAGAAGGGGAACAACCCGCCCCAGTCGAGTCCTTAACCCCGGTTGAAAAACAGCAGAAAAAAGGAGTAGCTGAGTCTAAAGAGGTTGTGGTCCCCACGGGCGAGACCGAAAAGAATATAGCGGCTGAGAAAACCAAGGCTATAGTAGCTACTGGGGCTAGCAACACTGTATCGCAGGTGCTTCAGAGGATTTCTGGGTACCAGGCAGCTAATTCTTTGGCACCGAGCACTCCTACAGATCCGGCTTCTTTTGCGGCTATCTTAAAGAGTGCGAGCAATGCCAACCCAGATGACGCTCTTACCTGGCAGGCAACTTTGTTGCTTAAAATTCTAAGGGTTATAGCTGGCATAAAGTAGTTAATTTCTTACAAGATTTGCGCCATGGAGCAAAAGGGTGAGGTTTTAGACCTTGTGATCGTAGGATTTGGCCCAGCAGGGTATACTGCAAGCATATATGCGTCAAGATATAGAGTATCCCATGTGGTTATAGGTAAGCAATTCGGAGGACAGGCAGGAGAGGCCCATATCATTGAAAACTATCCGGGTTTTATTCAGATTAAAGGATTCGAATTGATGATGAAGTTTCGGGAGCATGCCTTGCACTTCGGCATGAAGGAGGTTACCGACGAGGTAATAGATATTAGGAAAGAGGGCGATTATTTCGTAACTACCACTAGGGGCGGTAAAAAATTCGTTTCTAAGACAGTACTGCTGGCTATAGGTACTCAGAAGCGAAAGCTTAACATCCCTGGCGAGGACAAGTTTTATGGAAAAGGCGTAACCTACTGTGCTACGTGCGATGGGCCGTTTTATAAAGATAAGGTTGTGGGAGTCGTAGGCGGAGGAGATGCAGCCAATACTTCTTCGCTTTATCTTGCAGAGATAGCAAAACAGGTGCACCAATTTGTAAGGCGTGATGTGCTAAGAGGCGAGCCTGTATGGCATGAGAGGGTTTTAAGTAATCCGAAGATAAAAGTGCATTTTAACACCCAAATTGCCGAGATCTTAGGAGATGATAGGTTAAAGGCGGTTAAGCTAAATGATGGTACAGTTTTAGAGCTTGATGGCTTGTTTATAGAGATAGGCTCTGTTCCGGACACAGCGATTATTAAAGAGCTGGGAGTTAAAACAGATGAGGGGGGCTATATAATCGTAGGTCCTGATCAGAGTACTAATGTTCCTGGAGTCTATGCTGCTGGAGATGTAACCACAGCATCGAACAAATTTAGACAGATTACAACCGCAGTCGGAGAGGCCGCAGTAGCAGCAAATAGCATTATGGAGTATGTAAAGAGGGTGTAAAAGGTTGCCAGGGCGCAGGATTATCCCAGATACTCCAGAGGAAGGGAATTTAGGGGGCTTTAAGCAAAAATTGACTTTTTCAATTTTTGCTTAAAGCCCCCTCTTAGCGTGATATAATCCTATATGAGATATCTCTCGGTATTTTTCGCGGTGCTTTTTGTGTGGATCGCTCTTGTTCTGGCGGCTTGGTTGGTTTTAGATACAGATGGAGCCTATAGACTTTATCTCTACGTTTTAGGGTTTACTGTATTGTTGTTTTTGCTAGGGTTTTTAAGAAAGTAAGTTATGGCAAGAGTTACCCAAACCCTAAAGACCCTATTTAAGCTGCTGATGTATAAAACAACCGGAGATTCTGAAGCTCTGTATGATTTTTTAGTCCAAGCCGCCAGAGAATTAGGAGGGTTGTATGTAAAATTTATCCAGTTTGCTGCTTTAAGGTTCGATCAAATTCCTCCTGAGCAGAAGGTGAGATTTTTAATCTTCTATGACTCCGTTCCATACGATGATATAGATATAGCCGAAGTCTTAAGTCAAGAGGGTATTAGCTTAGAGAGTTTCGAATTCATATCTGAAAAACCCTTTGCCTCTGGTTCCCTAGGTCAGGTGTATGAGGCGAGGTTAAAAAGCGGAACCAACGTGATTATCAAGGTAAAAAGGCCAGGGATAGAATCAGACGTAAAATCTGATCTTAGAACTATTAAGGCGGTAGCAAAAACTGTCTCTGCCTTTTACAAGCCTGCTGCGTTTGATATCAAGGAATTCGTAGACGAGTTTGCCCGAACAACTATGCAGGAGCTTGATTTTGAGAAAGAGGCAGAGAACGCTGTTTTCTTTTACAAAGTTTTTAAGGAGTACCCAGATGTTGTTATACCTAAAACGTATCTAAAATTAAGCACACAGAATGTAATTGTACAAGAAAAGGTAACAGGGGTTCCTTTAACAGAGCTTCTAAAACGTAAGCTTAAGCGAAAGAAGCTAGGCATGCCCCGAGAGGACCTGCGCAAAATTCTGCAGAAGATATACTTCTACATTCTGATTCAGCCTTTTATCCTTAAGAGGTACTTTGCGGATCCGCATCCAGGGAACGTTATGATTTTAGATAAAAGTCGGTTCGCGTTTGTTGATTTTGGGCTAGTGGGCTATGCACCCGAGAATCTTCGACTGTTTTTTGAACTTTTTGAGCTAGGAGTAAAAGGGGTAAAAGAGATTGACTATAAAGAGCTTGCTAAGAGATTGTTAATGTTTGGCGCACCGAGGCTTTATTATTCTTTGCGAAAGGTCCAGGAGTTGTTAGGAGAGGATATTATAAGCCCTATAATTAAGGATTATGGTGTAATTCTAAAAGACGAGGCTCTAAAGCACCTAGCCGAGGACGTGACTGGAAGGTTAGAGTTCTCTAAACTTCTTCTTAAGGGGTTAAATCTAGGGGAAAAATATGGAATAAAGATGCCCAGCAATGTACTTAATGCCTTGCGGGCTAATGCTTTGTATCAGTCATACAATGATATACTTTTGGGAAGATTTGCCTGGGACCCTAGAGAGGTTGTAAGAAAAATGATCATCCTAATAAACAAGGATTTATTGCCCTATCAGGAAGAATATAAGGATATCAGTCTAGAGGCAGCACTTGAGTATCTTGGTGGCTGGCTTAGTCATTTTGCTGAAAAAGATCCGTTTCTGTATAATAAATTAGCTAAAAAGATAGCGCAGATAAATGTTTAAGGTGCTATTTCTAAACACAAAGTATCCGTATACAGCAGGAGTTATAGGGGTAATTTGGATCTTTACTGCAATTTTAGCCTGGCTTGAACCTGGTTTTCCAATTCTAAAGGCTTTTGTTTTTGATATGTTTGCTTGCTTGATAATAGCCTATGTTGGGTTTAAGCCGGAGAGGGTTTAGGGGGAAGAGAGGAGCAGGGTTGTTGGAAGGGGAACGCCCTTCTCTTCAAGTAACGCATTTGGAGAATCTTCATCCCCAGTCTACGACGGAGGTGCGAGCCCGCGAGGTGGAAAGGGTAGACCTGGGAAGCTGGCTGGGGCTGGTGGGTGAGTTAGCACCTGCTGTTTTGGAAAGAGCATTGCAATTTGTTGACGACCGTCTTGATAGAGAGGGGGTTCCAAACAGGCTAGCAGATATTGTACCCCGTTTCCCTTATATTACAGAACGTGAGAAAGATCGTTTAATTGCTGAGGGGTACGTGGTTAAGCCCTTGCCAGGACCTGTAAGTTTGATGGTGGTGGCGGTGGATAAAGATAATTTCGTATGGAATCCGTATTATATTCGGAGTAAATGGATAGCACGAATGGCATACAGACTTGTGAAGGCTAAAGAGATGGGGATAGCCAATATCCCTGTGATTGGTGGATCAGATAGATTTCCTATTTTTACCCCATCACAGGTGGTTAGAGATCTCCTCCGTGGTAAAGGCATATATCTATGGTATGTGGAGACGGTAGTCCATGAGGTTATGCATTTCTATAATGCGACCGACGTTGAAGAGATTTATGATATAAGCCTGCTGTATAGAGCGTTCGCTGAGGTTAGCTCTTGTTTGGCGGTGGAATCTTTAGGCTTCCCTTCAAGTTTTAGAGGGGAGCCGCCTGTGGAGCCGCGAGGGATACTTCGTTCCCTAATTGCAAGATATGAAGAGGTAGATGAGCATGAGGTTACTTTCCCTGACGAATATATGAGAGTTAATGCTCCTTTAAGGTATGCTATAGAGGGACAAGAGAAAGAACTTCCCTGGGATTGGGTAAGTTCCTGGTTGAGGAGGTACTACGGGCACGCGACTTTTGTTTTAAACCCCAGGGAGACTGCGAGGTACTGGACATATTGGGAGTCGGTGATAGATAGACTGAGGGTACTCGGCTTGCGTGATCCCACGATAGCCCAGACGATAGCGCATATGGCAAGGCAGGGGCGGATTGTATGGGATAATAAAATAGAGGGGGTACAAGCTGTGGAAGAATTCATAAGTGGGCTGAGAGGGGAGAATAGAATTACTGAAGAGGATTTTATAGAAAGGCTTAGGGAGTATAAGGAAGCTCTATATTCTCAGGGAGAAAGGACTGTGGATATCATAAGTGGGGCCCTTCGCGAGTTTGCGGTTACTATTGGCCCTAGAGAAGTTCCTTCGAATAGGGTGGTCTTGCGGGGGCGAGAGGGAGAAGTGCGCAGTTTCGTTACTACTTTGGACTATTTCGCTAGACGTTTTGGTGTACGTAGCGTTCTAAACTTTCCTCCGCACTCTATAGTAGAATTTGAGCTATGGAGGGGAGAGGATGGAACTAAGACGATATTAGAGGTCCTTGTGCCTCCTTCATCCGATGTTTTCGGAGCGAGTAGTAGGTATTCTGAGGGGGGGCTGGGAAAAAGGGAAGAGGGGAAGGAGATTTCTGTTTATCGTGTAGAGCTGCCTCCTGCGCTTCAGCAGCAACTTACTAATTATTTGAATGGATTGGCCAGAGAGAAACTTTGATAAAGTAGAATGGAGGAGGTAAGGGTTGTTGGGGCGTGTGCCAAAAATTTCAAAATTTAGTGTCTCCTTCTAACCAAAATTATCTCTTCACGTTTTTACATCCATAACCCTTAATTTTGCTTTCTTGCTATACATTTTTTTCATCTTCTTCTCCGTTCTTTCCCAACCTAGACCCACTCCACCTATACCCCTAACATCTTAAGCCCTATCTTTGCGTTCAATAGCACCATCTGCATCATATAGAAAAACTCATTACTCCTTATATCATAAAACCTAGCCTTCAATACATTAAACTCACTCACTAATCTCCCAAACACATGCTCAACTCTTGCCCTTATTGAACTTAATCTCTTCTCAGGTATCTCACACAATTTACGTATAGGATGAGGGTATCTCTTTACCCTACTTAATGTATCCTTCCTACGTATGGCCTTTAACTTTATCCTTTTGTCAAAAAGGTATAAGGCAGTTAAACTAATAGAATCATACGCTTTATCTCCATACACACTCTTTAATGTCCTTACCTTCCTTCTTGTTTGATTTATCAGATAGTCAAGTTGCCCTACATCCGAAAAATTCGCAGGCGTAAATCTAGTACTCAATACAATCTTACTCCTTTTATCCACCATAGCATGCATCTTGTATCCAAAATACGTCTTTTCATGCTTTTTCGTGAACTTCGCATCCTTATCCTTCCTTAAGGAAGTTATACATATTCGTTGCGATAGATATAAAGACCAGGTTAGCTTTTGCAATGTTTTATGAAAGGATGAGGAGCGGTGATGCTGCGGAGTTTTTAACAAGAGGGATCAAGTTTTTTGGCAGCTTTGGAGAGCTAAAATATATCCAGACAGATAACGGAG
>WFZK01000023.1 GCA_015489595.1 Candidatus Dojkabacteria bacterium
AAGTCCTGCTGTTGCATTGGCTGCGAGGAAGAACGTGTCTTGCACTGACGCCACTGTGGAGTAGAGTTTTGTGCTGGATTTTTCCTTCAGTGTTTCGAATAGGTATGCTGGCATAGTAGAGAAGTAGAGTATATCTGCGATAGCTAAAAATACACTCGCTATAGATAAATCCATAAGGGTATTAGCTAAGGCCTTAATGAGATATCCTAGTGCTCCTATTGCAAAGGCTAGACGAAGAGTCTTTTCTCGTCCTAGGCGGTCGGAGAGGTATCCTCCTGGTATTTTAAAGACCAGCGCTGTGAGTGATGTGATTAGTTCTATAAATCCTAAGCCTTTGTATGAGGTGAATCTAAGGGTATATATTGCCCAGATGCCCATAGAAAACCAGCTGCCGTAAAGGGTGGCAATAAGATAGAGACGTAGGAGCTCCTTTGAGATCAAACGTTTTGACTGCATATATTGTAGATTATAGCGAGAACAGGGAATCGCTGTAGTGACAAGAGAAGTAAGATTTAATGGCTCACATGTTTCAGCTAATACTTAATTGTGTTATAAAATGGGTTATGGGGGCTTTAGATTTGACTCCTGCTGCTACCAAGCTAGGGAGTCAGGAACGTGAGGAGAGGCGAAGACCTCTCCAGCCGGAGGGGGATTTATCAGAGATGGAGATTATGCCTGAACGGAAGGGGGATTTGGATCCGCACACATGGGTGTCTTTGCTGGAACGTTTTCGGCCTGGGATAAGTGAAGAGATACTTAGGCAAGTTGATACCATATTGACAGAAGAAGGGTACCCTAATAGGTTGTCTTCCTTAATGCCCCGGCTTCCTTATTTTTCTGAGAAGGAGAGAAAGCGTTTCGAAAGGGAGGGAATCGCTTTTATGCGAGTGGGACCAGTTATGGTGGTTTTTGATAGGAAGGGTGAGTTGCTACCCCTACGACCTCTTCCCTACCATACGCGGTTTAATATATTTGTAAGACTTTTAAAGGCAGGGGTTCTAAGAAGAGGTTTCAGAGGAACGGTAGTCTTGCCTTCAGGATCTTTAGCTTTAAGGGGTGGGGAGACACCTTACACAGCACGAGATGTAGTGGCTGCACTTTTGGGAAGGGGGCAGGAATTTTCCAGATATGTGTATTTTGTTGACGTTTTAGTTCATGAAGTAATGCATGGTTTTAATTCCCTGAAGGAGTTACCTAAGGATAGGCGGACAGCTATGCTTTGGGAAATAATGAAAGAAGCTAGTTCTATTCTTGCGATAGAAAGTTTAGGCTGGTTGAATGTCAGAAGGGAAAGAATGTTAGAAAGAATGTTTTGGAGTAATCTTAAGCTTGTTCTCGCCAGTCGGCACGGGGTCTCTTGGGAAGATGTTGAAATCGAAGAAGAAGGCCAGCCAGGATGGGATGAAGATTGTACCATTAGGTAAGAGTTGAACAACAGAAAAATTGGGTGAGACTGGGTGATATAAGAAGTGATGTTGAGCAGCTTTCTCACGGTGCTTTCCTTCTTGATTGGAACTTGACAATACCCTTTTGGGATTACATGTTTTTTGCTATAGATGGTTTTCGCGTGTTGGGTCTAGACGATATTAAGATTGCCAAACTGATGTATTTATGGCAAAAGAAGAATAAAGTCACGTGGGATGAGTCATGTAGCTGTATTCCTTCAGTTAACAGGTATCTAGAGGAGTTGATGAGAAGTAGAAATCTCGACGAAAAGGATTTGAAAGCACTAGTGGGGAAGTATAGAGAGGAGATTCGTGATCGAAGTAGGGAAGTCCGAAGGATAATTGTTAAGAGTATTAGCAGTTTGGCATTCTCTGACATTCCTCAGAAGTTTACCGGAATTGGATATACTCGAGAGGAGGATGCAATCATTGCGACAACTACGGTTGCTGTATTTCAGAGAGTGGCAGATCTTTCGCTGTCCTTTGGAGGGGATATCCCTCAGAATGCTATTGTTGAAGTGAGGTGGTTACACAATAGCTCCGACAGTGAGATAAGGATTTTTGTCCCACCGAATGAACGTGAGAGAAGAGGTGCAGAATATTTTGTGAGGCTCCCTAAGGATAAGCTAGGGAAACTGGTCCGGAGTCGAAGGTTTAAGGGGGGCAGAAGAAGGTCTGTGAAGCTATAGAGGCGAGTTGATGTTAAGGGGATTAGAACGATCTGCTCTTTTTAAGGTTAAACTAAATCAATCTTGTCTACTTGACTAGAGTGGTGTTCTTGAATACAATATTAGCAGACATACTCTTTAATTGCTAATAATATAAACGGATTACAAGAGATATTATGTCCTCTAAGACCTCTAAGAAAAATCAAAAAAGCGACTCTAAAAAATTGAAAAAACAGGGCAAAGCTGTAAAAAATCAAAGCGATACTACCTCTAAAAAAGACCTTCAAATAAAACAACTTAACGCTCAGATCTCTGATTTAAAAAACAAGCTTCTTAAGGCCCTGGCTGATTATCAAAATTTGTTAAAAGAGATTGAGAGAAAAGAGAAAGAGCTTGTTTATATAGCTAAGAAAGAAGTTTTTAAAGATCTTATGGAGCTTTTTACAGATCTGTACATAAGCGTGCAGAACTTAGACGATAAAGCGCGCGAGAATCCTTACATAAAGGGAGTACTCTTGATCCTGGAGAAGTATGAGAACTTATTAAAAAAGCACGGCGTCGAACAGATTGTATACAACCAAGGTCAGGAGTACTCCCTTACAGATGCAGAGATAATAGGAGTAGAGGAGCATCCTGAACATGATAACAAAGTTAAAACTACAGTTGAGCCAGGCTATAAGATCGGGCCTTATATCTTAAGGCCTGCTAAGATAATTGTTTATAAGAAAAAGAAATAAAATGTTAGCTTAAATGAAAGATGGTGGAGAAAAAAACAACTCAAAATCAACAGATAATAATCGGTATTGACTTAGGTACTACAAATTCAGCTATGGCATACATGGAGGGCGGAAGGCCCAAGATGATCCCTTCAGCTCAAGGGAGTAACTTGGTGCCATCGGTAGTTGCGGTAACTTCGGAAGGAGAAAGATTAGTAGGAGAGCCTGCCAAAAGACAGGCCATTTTAAACCCCGAGAATACTATCTTTGCTGTTAAGAGGTTGATAGGTAGAAGGTGGGAAGATCCGGAAGTCCAGAGAGATAAGGAACTGATGCCCTACAAAATAAGAAAATCAAAGACAGGCGGTGTTGAGGTAAAGATGGGGGATAAGTGGTACACACCTCAGGAGATCTCAGCAATGGTGCTTCAGAAGCTTAAGCAAGATGCAGAAGCCTATTTTGGCAAACCTGTAAAGTATGCGGTAATTACGGTTCCGGCTTATTTTGACGATTCTCAGAGGCAGGCTACCAAAGATGCAGGAAGGATCGCAGGATTCGAAGTCAAGCGAATACTTAACGAGCCTACAGCAGCAGCCTTAGCTTATGGCTTAGATAAGAAAAAGGAGGGCAAGATAGCAGTATTTGATCTTGGAGGCGGGACCTTTGATATCTCCATCTTAGATGTAGGTGATGGGGTTTTTGAAGTACTTTCAACAAATGGAGATACCCATTTGGGTGGAGAAGATTTCGATCAGCGCATCATTGATCTTCTGATCAAAGACTTCAAGAAAAAAGAGGGCATAGACTTAAGCGAAGACAGAGCAGCTCTCCAGCGTTTAAAGGAGGCAGCAGAAAAAGCCAAGATAGAGCTATCCCAAGCTCAAGAGACCACAATAAACATTCCTTACATTACAGCCACCAAAGAAGGTCCCAAGCATCTGACATATAAGCTTACCAGGGCTGAGCTTGAGAAGATCACTGCTGATTTAATCGAGCGTCTAGAAGAGCCTTGCCGCAAAGCGCTGGAAGATGCAAAGCTTAGCCCCGAGGACATTGACGATGTTATCTTAGTCGGCGGCATGACCCGAATGCCTGCAGTCAAGCAGAAGGTTAAGGAGATCTTTGGTAAAGAGCCTAAGCAGGATCTAAATCCAGATGAAGTTGTTGCAATGGGCGCTGCGGTTCAGGCAGGAGTACTTACAGGAGAGGTAACTGACATAACCCTACTCGATGTAACTCCGCTCTCACTCGGTGTAGAGGTTTTAGGTGGAATGGTTGAGGTTATGATTCCTAGGAATACCACGATACCCACAGAGAAGAAAAAGATCTTTACCACAGCAGTTGACAACCAGCCAGCGGTTGAGGTTCATGTTGTTCAGGGTGAAAGACCAATGGCTAAAGATAACAAGTCTTTAGGTAGGTTTATCCTAGATGGAATTCCTCCTGCTCCAAGAGGCGTGCCTAAGATTGAGGTTACCTTTGCAATTGATGCTAATGGAATTTTAAACGTCAGTGCAAAAGATTTGGCTACAGGTAAACAGCAGAAGATTACAATTACAGCCTCCACTGGTCTTACTGAAGAAGAGATCAACAAGCTGATCGAGGAAGCCAAAAAGCACGAAGAAGAAGATAAAAAGCGCAAGGCACTCGCTGAGCTTAGAAATCGGGCTGATACCTTAACCTTTGTAGCTGAGAAGACGCTTAAAGATTTAAAGGACAAGATCTCTAAAGATGATGCCAAGCAGGTAAAGGATTTGGTCGAAAAGATAAGGGAGCAGATTGCCCGCGATATTACTCAGATAGACGAAGATAAGCTTACTAAGCTAACAGATAAATTAAATGAGCTTTTGCAGAAGATAGGTGCTAGCGCGTATGGAGCCGCAGCGACCGGCGGTATTCCAGGCCAAGATACTCAATCAGACAAGGGTGACAAGCAAGGCTCTAGCGAAAAAGATAAGGGCAAAGACGGTGAAAATTCCGGATCAGATGTGATAGAGGGGGAGAAGGAGTAGGAAGTCTGGTAAGAAGTAAGGTACTCACGCTAGACAAGTACTGGAGATCTTCGCAGCCGTGAGCCTCTAGGAGGCTCTTCTGGCATGATTATTCGGGCAAGGCGTACTCTGGCCTTCATGATAAACGCTTTGATGCGATCTCGGAGGCTCGTTTGTTCTCTTGCTTCTGTCATATGTGATCTTATTCTCCCCCTCTGTGGTCTCGGGCGGCCCTGACGTGGGGGTGGCCGTCTGGCTGGTGTTCTTTTGCCTTGAGTCGGCGGGGAGCCAGGAGGCTTTCTGTGCTGCTGTCTTTGTCTGTTAAGTTCAGCGGTCTGTCTTCTTTCTAACCCTATTTGTATCTGTCGTTCGTAGGTAGTATCGGGAGCTTCAGCCTTGGCGACTACGGCGTGAGCAAGAGCCCTTATGCCATTCGCACGGGGGAATTTTGCTAGAAGTTTTTTCAGGTCTTCCCCCCTTAGGGTTTGCAGTTGTCCTATGTAGGTGTCGAGGTTCTCAAGTATGCGAGGAGAATTTGGATGTGTTGGGGTAAGTTCTAACGCTTTTCTTAATGCTTCCTCTGGGGTATTACTAGTAGCAATCGCGTGCTTGAATAGTTCCCATTGCTGAGTTATGCTACCCCACTGCCCCTGTTTTTCGACGTTTACTATAAGGCTTGGGTTTATCTCTCGTAAGGCATCTTGGAGTTCTGGAGATAAGTGGGGTTTTCTGATCGCTATTTCGAGGTTGTCGTCTTGAAGTACTATTTTCCCCTCTGGGCTAACAGTACCCCAATGTCTTATTTGGGGTTGTGATAAATAAGATGGCGGTAGTTTACGGGGGAAGTTGTATACCACTCCTCCGTCGGTTTTACGGGGTTCAGGATGGGCGACGGAATATACTTCTCCTTTATTAGTAATTGCTATGGGGTTGCTTCTTGGGGTTCCGTAAACTTCTAATTGACTGAGGCGATGTAGTAGGTTTTTAAAGGTCGGGGAGCCACCATCTTTTGACACTTTTGCTATTTCTTGGGCGATTTTCTTCTGGATTTCTTTTTGGGCTTGTTCGTCAAATTGGGCATTTAAAGGAAGAAGGATTACGCCTTCCGGTGTACGAATGAGGGCTGTTGGTCGTAGAGTTCCTGGTGAGATTTCAACTGTCCCTTTTTCTAACTGGATAGAGTGGGGTTTGAGTGGGTCAAGAAATTCTATTTGGTATGGTGAGGGCGGTGTTTTAGCTTCAGCTAGCTGTCTCTCTTGTAGGGAGGTAGCTTCTCTCTCTGCCTTCTTAAGGGCTTCTTGTATAGCTGCGCTGACAGCATTTTTTGTCTCTGCAGGCACATGGCGAGATTTGCTTACTACCTCCTGTAGCTTACGAAGTTGGTCGAGTTTCCAACTTGAAATTGTGGGATTAGCAGGCATTTCTGCAATAGCTTGGACACTTTTAACAAGAATTTCTGGTGAAAAGAGTTGCATCCTATTAGGGTCCTGGAACGGGATTTTGACTATATCTGCTAGCGTAATGAGAGCTTTTATAGAGGTTACTTCCTGATTTTGGGGATCTCTAGCAGCTTCTACCACGGCGTTTATTAAGGCCGCTACAGTTTGTGGCCTCTGAGCTTCTTCAAGAATCTCTTCAGCATGCTCTTTGATATATTCTGGGACATTCGCTGTTGGGGAGCGTAGATTTTGAGGGGGATCTCCTCTGAGTATAAAAAGGGCCGTATGTAAGGCGTTCCATCTTCTTGCGGGGTCGCGTAGGTCGCCTACGAGTTCCTGTAGAGGTTCAGAGAGAGGTACTTCAGGGGAGGGGGTGGCTTCTTCTTTAGCTGAGGGGTTGGAGCCACCTTCGCTAACACTTGGGTGGGTGGGCCCTGGTGTTTGTTTTGGTGGAGTTGAGGCTTTTGTGGCTACCTCTGGCCCGCGTTTTTCTGTTGGTGGGGTTGTTGCTCTGCTTAGTCGCTGGCTCGGGGTTTGTCTGGGACCTTTGAGATTAGTTTTGGGCCGTGAAGATGCTGTTCTTACATGTCTTCCTCCCTTTGCTTGTTGTTTCTGGGCTTCAGCTCTTCTTTCAAGCTCCGCTTCTATTAGTTGCTTGACCCTTTGGAGTTGTCTCTTTAGTTCATTTATATTAGGAAAATAGATTTGTGGAGGCGTCTCTCTAGGATCGGTTTGCATAAGAGCCACTACTTTTTGGGGTAGATATCCCAGGGTAGAAGAGGTGTTAATAGATTTCAAGGAAGACTCAATATTGTCAGGGAACTTTCTACGTAGCTCGTTAAATAACGTTTTAAGCTCTTCATCCAGCGTTCTAATTCCTGATTTTGTCTCCGCTGTTATCTGATATACTTCTCGTTGATCTTCTTGGAGGCGGGCAGTGACAGGAGGATTCTGTAGAGACGAGAGACTCTCCTGGATTATTTGTTTTTGTAGAGCTGCTGTTTCATCCGGGGGGGGAGGGATTTTATTAATGTCCGTTGTGAGAGTTGTGAACGTATCTTCATATAAAGTGATTTTTTGTTGTACCCTAGCTATATCTTGGTTCCACCCCATAAGTTCTTCTTCTGAAGCGTTGCGTAGCATTTCTTGCCGTAGCTCTTCTGGTGTTTTGGGGCGCTCTTCTTGTGAAGGTGAAGGGCCCGGTTGTTTGGGGTTTGTGAATACCTCTTCTCCTTGAGGGGGATCTGGGTGTAGCGAAGTAGGAGTTTCACGAGTCATAATCTATTATACAGAGCATGTGGAAATAAGACAATCGAGGGATGGGGTTGTGGCAAAATCGACTTTTTCGATTTTGCCACAACCCCATCCCTCGATGTCTAGCTGCTTTGAGTGATTCTGCGCATAGGCAATTTCCCACCACCATGGAAAAGAACTTAGTTTAGTGCGTGGGGCAAGATGCGCTAATCCCACATCTTGCCCCACGCACGGATCTGGTTGGTTCCTGCATCGTAGCGTACTATAATATTACACCATGCTTAACATCTTTAAACTCTTTGCGAAGAAAAAATCTGGGCAAAAAACTAATGTTCAAACTACAAGTAACCAGAGTGGCTCTTCTTCTGAATCTCTGGTTAGTCAAGAAAACACCGGCGCGCCTGTTGTAGATGAGGCCAGGTTTCTGAATCTTTTAGCTCAAGCAGAAAAAAGAAGAAAACAAGCCTGGGAATATGTAAGAAAGAAAAAAACTAGGCATACCAGAATTCCAATATATACAGGGAATCCATTCTCGCCTTATTAAGTCATTTCGGCTTTTAGTTTTTATTCCCCTTGGTTAGTCCTCTGCAAAGTCCAAACCACAGTACTAGAAGTATGACACTCCCTACGAGAAGGCCGATAATATTTAGCGAATACTCATTGGGATGCTTGATAAATGTCAGCAGCGATATGTTCCTGGGCCCTGCGTTACATGGCGGCATTATGCACTGTATATTTGAGGGAGCGTAAGCGGCGGGGAATATGGAAACCAATGCAGCAACCCCCAGTAGCCCTGCTAGGAGGAAAAGACAGAATAGATTTGTATATTTCGGTTGGCTCATATTTTAGTGTAGATCTTTTATTGGTTGGATTCAAGGATGAGGGTGGGGGCAGAATTATGTAGATTGTATTTTTATGGACAGTTTCCTATCCCCAGGAGTTTTTTGGCGTGACAAAAGAAGATACTTTCTGGTATATGAGGTGCCTCTTCGGGGGCCTTAGCCCAAAATCGACTTTTTTCGATTTTGGGCTAAGGCCCCCTATCAGGTATAATACTAAGTCTTAAGCTAGGAGGGATGCCGGAGTGGTCGAACGGGGCGGTCTTGAAAACCGCTGTGCCCGCAAGGGCACCGGGGGTTCGAATCCCTCTCCCTCCGTTGTCGGTTGTTAGATTTTTGTTGTTTTGAGGGGCTGGAGCGAATACGGTTTTTTACCAGCCTTTTTTATTTCTGATTTATGTATGCTAAGAAGAGTCCATTTAGGTGGCTAGAATTAGTTTGCTATGGGATTCAGTGAACTTGCTCGGCCTTCTGTAAATTTAATCTTGTATAGACCTTGGTTCGTGTAAACTATTACCTCTGGGGGGAGGTGTGGATCATGGAGGTAGAGATGTTCAAATAAAGCATATAGAATCTGTCTTGCTTCTTCTTTAGAGGGGAGAGGAATTATAAGCTTAAAATGTGAGAGGAGGGGAGGATTGTATAGGTCCCAAAGAGTTGAGACAAATTTATATTCAAAGCGTGGTTCCCGCTTCCATATGCTACCTCTGCCGGAGTCTTGTAATTTAATCCAGCATGCGGTCTCTCTGTATTATAGTACGTAAGCCACTCCAACAAATGGGCATTGTAC
>WFZK01000024.1 GCA_015489595.1 Candidatus Dojkabacteria bacterium
ATCGTAAAAAATCGATTTTTGCCCCCACCCTAAAGCTGGTTAAGGTTACATCCTTTTTTGTCTTTTAAAATTCCCTTGTGTTTGGTCTTTAAATCGTTTAGGATTAAAGCTAGGCGGTTTGTGTTCTTTTAGAGGCGAGGGCTCTTGCTTTTGTTTATAAATTTTCTTCTCTGTTGGGAGGTGTTCTTGGTCTTTGATTTGTCTGGGCTCTTTTAAAGGGTTGGCATGTTTAAGGTGCCTGTAGAGCCTAAACATGCTTGCATTGACTTGTTTGAAGGGGGATTTGCCAGTAGCTTGTGTAGATTCTAGTATGTGGCTAATTATCTCCTGGTTGGCTTGTTCTATTGCTTGCAAGGTTAAATTAAATTGATCAAATTTCTCTTGCATCTTAGGATTGATAAACTTACCGGGCAAGAGAGGATGATGAATTTTAAGCTTTTCTAAAGCCTGCTGCAGGCGTGCTAGATTCCTATTTGCGATTATTGCGATCACTTTGTATTTAGGCTCGTGATATTTTCTGTAGGCTGCTTCGTTGATCTCTCCAAGGAATTTAAGCTCGTCATGGAGCGTTTTAAGCAGCTGTTTTTCCTCTTGGCTGTAGTTGCTAGATTGAGGTAGCGACCACGGCGTAATTTTTAATCTTTCAGGGAATCTGTATCCATACTCCTCCAAAGCATAACTCGCCTTATATAAGGCAGCTAGAACTTCTTTAGCGTGCTGTTTTTTAAGAGTTGGGGATAGGTGCCTGTACTGATACAGAAGGCTCAGAGATATAGTTTTTATCTGCTGTGCGATTTTGTCTCTTTGCTTACCATCTTCAGTTTCCTTTAACTTTTGAGTAAGCTCGCGAAGTCTTTTGATTTTAAAAGAAACCTGAGTCTGCACGGCAGAGCTAAAATCTTGCCCAGTCGCTAGAAATCTATAATACCGGGCGTTTTTTGGCAGTTTTGTGTATGCTATGGCTGCTGTAGTAGCGAGTGTAATAATTCCCAGCGAAATGACACCTGCTTTTGTCAGCGCTGTGATCTTCATAGCTTATTATTCCATATAAACTTGAATTTTTTTGAATAAACGAATCGTTTGCTTAGGCTATATTGGTAGACCAGAATAAATGGCATTAAGAGAAGCTTTGCAATCCTTGGGTCAGTAAATCTAGAGAGTGCCACGATCGCCAGAGTACTAAGCAAAGATCCGCTCAGAGCCACACCTATAAAAGCCCCGTATCTATGAAGCAATTTATCCTTTACTTTAAAGTTGAACTTGGAATTTAAAGTGAAACTTACGGCAGTGCCTATAAGGTAGGAGATTAAATTTACCCAGGGAGTATGTGTTAGATAGAGAAGTATAAGATAAGAGATAAAATCACTGCTTACGGATATGGCTCCAAAAATTGTGTAGAGTACGAAGTTTTTATTTGAGTAAAGAAAGGGCTTAATTTTGCTGCGCAGCGTTTTCATCACTGATTAGAATTTTAACTTTAGTTCCTCTCTGGGGAGTGCTTGAGATCCTTAGCTCCCAACCATGCAGATCGCATATTGATTTCACAATGGCTAAACCTAGCCCTACATGCCCTTTCTTGGTTGTTACACTGCGTTTGAATATCTCTTTTATAAGTTTTGGATCAATCCCCTCTCCCGTATCTGCTATGATCAGTTTCCCTTGCTTATAGACAATAGAGATTTGCCCTTCTTTCGTATGCTCTATCGCATTTTTTATCAAATTATCAAGAAGCTGAGAGAGAAAGAACGGATCTGCTTTAATGATTGCTGTTTGTGGAATGTCTATTTTAATAGGAACTTTAGCAAGCGCACGGTATGGCTTTATTTTGTCTTTTATGAATTTTGCTGCTTTTATTTTTTTAAGCTTAAGAGAAACTGCTCCTACCAATGCAATAGTTTTAAGCCTGTCAAATAATTCAACCGTTTTATCTATTTGATGCAGGGCTGCTTCTAAAGCTTGTTTTCGCGCTGAACCCTCAGAGAAGGATGCTTGTTCGATTAAAAGTCTTGTATAGGTAAAGCTTGTCTTAAGGTCGTGATTTATATCTTCTACAAATTTTTGCTTAGATTTATGGTGTTTTTTGAGCTCCTTGATTAGGGTGTTATACGCAGCTACAAGGGTGTTAATCTCATCTGGCCCGCTAAGTTTTAAGGGTTTAAGGGAAAGCGGTTTCGTGATATTTTGGGAGTACTTATTAAGCGCTTTTGTAAGGTTTTTTAGGGGTTTTGTAATTTGCTCAGAGAGAAAGAAGCTCAAAATTGTGGTAATTAATAATGCGCTTGCCAGAGTTATAACTAGAGTCGTAAGGATGGTATATAACTGGGTTGAGGCTCCAACCTGTAGCACCGCATCGATTGAATCTTTGTAGTATTCTGCGGTAGGAATTATTTCGACAAGAAGCTCTTTTTGAATAGAGTTTATCTTGCTTTGCTGGGAGATTGTAGTAAACCAAAAAACGCCAGCAAAGATTAAAGCAGTAAGTAAGGCCACACCGAATATTGCTCTAAAGAAGGCTTTACGCATTTAAATAATTCGGATTTATCTTATAGCCCTTTCCTCTGATGCTTATTATGATATCTTTGGCGTTAGTTTTCTTACGGATATTCTTGACAACCGCATCTATTAGCCGTCTGTCTTTTGAATCTGAGTCTAGCTCTTTGAGTAACTCTTCTCGAGAGAAAACCTTACCAGGGCTGCTGGCAAGAATTTCCAGGAGCTTTTTTTCGTATTCTGTAAGATTGTCAGTCTGAATAGACAACTTTTCTTTTGCTTGTTCGGTTCTAAGATGGACTTTAATCCTTGCAAGCAAGACGTTTAGGCTAAAAGGTTTTTTAATATAATCAACCGCACCTGCTCTGAACCCATAAAGCTCATCTACTTCGCTTGTTCTAGCCGTAAGCATAATAATAGGGATGTTTTGAGCCTCTTTTATCTTTTTGGCTACTTTTATTCCATCAAGGAATGGAAGATTGAGGTCTAGTATAACAAGGTCTGGGCTATATGCTAGCGCGAAGTCAACTCCAGATGCTCCATCGTAAGCAGAGATTGTTTTGTAGCCGTGCTTTTCTAAGAAGTTTTTTACTATCTCGTGAATACCTCTGTCGTCTTCAACGATAAGAATTGTAGGCATATAGGATTATAGCGGGTTAGGGTGAATGGGGTTTACAAAGGGTTTGCAGAGGTACCAGCTTGTTCTGAGGCGTCTGAAGATGTGATACCTGAGGAGGCGAGAATGTCGGGTAGAAGAAATAGGACGGTCTCGAGGGGTGGGATCTCTCTGGAATTGATCTCGGAAGCTGTTAAAGGGGGTAGGGGAAGAGAAGTTTTTCCTATTTTAGTCCACTCCGCCCTGGAGGGGCCAGATCTGTTCCAGAGGTACATCACTACGCCTTTTGCCGTTGTAGCGATATATACGGTTACTTCTGGAGTGTAGCCTTTGGCCTTTGATATTTTTCCTCTCGGTCCGTCCGGTGGTGCTGATCTTACCATCCTAAGGATTACTCCTGGGGCTCCCTCACCTTCTGGGGTGGGTGGGGGAAGAGGATCTTTTATGTTGTGCTCGGTTCTAACTACTACCTTTGGTTCTGTATGTCCTCTGTCATCTTTAACCTCTTCTATTATTTCTATTAGTGTAGGTCTTTCTCTCCGGAATATACGCAGAAGTGAGGCTACCTGCCTCGCTAATATCTGCGATAGCTCTAGAGCTGTCAGGTGTGTTCTTATCGTAGGGAAGGGTATGGGTCCATGACCTGTGGCTATCCATTCTCCTTTTTCACCTAATCTGAGGTCGGTGTTGCTCCATCTCCAGAGTTTGAAACCAAAATGAGGTGACCTCCGTGGTTCGGCCCCAACCTTTATTCTATGCAATAAGTAGTGGACAGGGAAGCTATTTGGACCTCGTTGGATCTCCACATGAATAAATCTCGGCGGAGCTAATGCTGTTTCCTTGCTAGTAGGCTCCTCGAGCTTCTCTCCCTCTCCCGGGGACTTATGAACCCCCATTTAAAATTATACCTCATCTCCTCATGAATTTCTGCTATAATTAACTCAAAATTCACTAAATTGGCTTAAGTTTACCATGCTACCACCAGGTCCATACAACCCTCAAGAAGAAGAGCCTAAAATCCTTAAGTTCTGGCTAGATAACAACTTCTACAAGCCAGAATACAACCCAGAAAAAGACAAAGTGGTCTCTTTTGAAGAGATGCTTAAAGATCCAAGACCTACCTTTTGTATTATTAACCCTCCTCCAAATGCTTATGGTAGGCCGCATCTAGGCAATGTATCAGGATATGCATATCAGGACCTTCTTTTAAGGTACCACAGGATGAAGGGATACCTTGTATACGGTCAGCCCGGCAAAGATCACGCGGGTATTCAAGGAGAGATCGTAGTGTTGAGAGAGTACTTTAGGCCCAAAGGAATAACCAAAGCCAACATTACTCGCGAACAATTCTACAAAGAAACCTACGAATATTTCATGCGTGTTAAAGAGCAAGCAAAACAAGATGAGCAGCGCATTGGCCTCTCTAGCGATTTTGACCGAGATGTTTTTACCCTCGACCCGGATATAGTTGATATCGTACTCGACACCTTTATTAAGCTATACAAAGACGGATACGTCTACAAAGGCGTAAGAATAGTCAACTGGTGTCCTAGCTGTAAAACAGCGCTGGCTGATATTGATACCGAACCTAAAGAGAGGGAAACAGACTTCGTATATATTAAGTACCCCCTGCTAAGACAGGATCAAAGAGTGTGGCGGCTAAGTATCTATAACAGAGATGTATTAAATGCAATTTTGCAGGGCAAAAAAACAATTGAAACTAGAGCTTTAAATCCCGAGGAGCCTGAGAGGTTTTTTGGCGATATCAAGCAGGGAGATATTGTCGTTTTCGTAGATAAAAGCAAAGAGGGGCATCGCGCTGCTTATCCTTTCGTGGCTAAAAGGGTCGCGATTTATAAGAGTCTAAAAGAGCTCTACGAACAAGAAGATGTAGCAAAAATTAATTCCAGAGGCAAAAAGGTAAGCTATGAAGAGTTCGAGGCAGGCTATGCCTCTTTAGCAGATGGATATCTAGAAAAGATCAAGAAAAACGGAATGGTCGCTATTGAACTTGAATCTTACAAGCCAGGCAAAGACTTTATTACAGTGGCTACTACTCGTCCTGAAACAATGCTAGGAGATACCGCTGTAGTGGTAAATCCCAACGATAAGCGCTATAAAGAATTGATAGGTCGCAAGGTTCTACTTCCTCTAGTTTGGCGAGAGATCCCTATAATTTCAGACCCAATAGTAGATAAAACCTTAGGTACAGGTGCATTAAAATTAACGCCTGCTCATGCTTATGAAGATTATCAGATTATGCTTAACTGGAATCAGGAGCATCCAGATGAGCAAGTTGACTATGTAAACGTAATAGATAAAGATGCCAAGATGACCGGGCCTGTGGGGAAGTACTATGGTCTTAACACTCAAGAGGCAAGAGAAGAGGTTGTTGAAGATCTTAAAAAGCTAGGACTCATAGAGAAAATTGAGCAAAAGGAGCAAAGGGTGTATGTATGTGAGCGTTGTAAAACTGTAATAGAGCCTCAGATGTCTTCACAGTGGTTTATTAAGGTAGATGAGTTGAAAAAGCCCGCTACAGAGGTTGTAGAAAAAGACATAATCAAGATTCATCCGAGAAACATGAAGAAGGTTTACTTAGACTGGATGAAAGTTATGCGTGATTGGCCTATAAGCCGAAGCCTTTGGTGGGGGTACAGATTCCCAGTATGGTACAAGGGCAAGGTTGAGGAAAAGATCGATGAGGAAGGCAAGGTGACAATGTACATAGATGGAAAACCAGTCAGAGACTTTAAAGAGGCAGAAAAACTAGGGCTTGCAAAGGTATCCAAGAAGTCTCCAGGCAAAGGTTGGATTCAGAGCGACTATGTTTTCGATACCTGGTTTAGCTCTGGTCAATGGCCATTTGCAACCCTTATGAAGTTCGGGCTTTTTGAGAAGTTTTATCCCACAGATGTAATGGAGACTGCCTATGACATCCTGAAATGGTGGGTCTCTAGAATGGTAATGTTAGGGATTTATCGTACTGGCAAGATCCCCTTTAAACATGTTTATTTCCGTGGACTTATAAAGGGTAAAGACGGCCAGAAGATGAGCAAGAGCAAGGGCAATATTGTGTTGCCTGCCGAAGTGATCGACAAATACGGAGCAGACGTTCTTCGTCTTTTTTACATAGTCGGCAACAAAGCAGGAGCTGCCTATCAGATCACAGAAGATAAGTTAGAAGGTAACAAGAGATTCTTAAACAAGATGTGGAATGCAAGCCGTTTTGTGTTGATGAATATTAATGACGTGCTTGAAGATCTGCCTAAAATTGATCCTAATAAGCTAAAACTCACAACGGATGATAAGAAAATGATCTCTGAGGTAAATTCTATTGTTGAAAAGACGAAGAAATACATCGAAGATTTTAAATTCGGAATCATTGCAGTAGAACTGCGGGATCATTTTTGGCATGTATTTTGTGACTGGTATCTTGAGGCAGTAAAACCCAGACTACGCTCAGATGATTCAGAGGATAAACTAGCTGCCCAGTACACGCTGTATTATGCTCTAAAACAGTACCTTAAGATATTCCACCCCTACATTCCGTTTATTACCGAACGCATCTGGCAAGAATTCCCTAAAGGTAAGGGAGAACACCGAAGCCTTATGTACACTCGAATTTAAGGGCGTTGGGATTTTTAAAGAGCGGGGAGGTTGTTTGATTGCTCTTGTAGGGCACTTAACTATGCCATTTTCTGAGAAAAAACTGTTTCGTCTACTGGGGAGGCCGCTTACCAACAGGATGATTTGAAACAACTAAAGTAGGGGTAATTTAGAAGGCGTGGGTGCGAAATCGGCTTTTTACAATTCTGTCCTCACGCCCTTTAGTTACTCCTTTCTGCATACACAATAAACCGTTTCGGGTTGTTGTACCCTATGCAGGTGTACAAGATAAGATGCGCTCCGATATCTTTGATTGTGTTTGAGACTTCGGTTTTTACAACGGTGTATTTAAAAAGCCTTTTGTCCCAGATTATCTCTATAGTATCTCCAGCTTTAAGCTTATTAAGATTGTAAAAAGCATGGGTTGATTTGTAATTTTTGGGCCAGAAGGCATAGCCAAATTTATGAGCAGCGAGAATTGTAGGTCTCGTAAGCTTATCAGGAGTTCCGTAGTCATAGACTCTCCAGACTCCTTTACGTAGTGCTCGATAAGGGTTTTTGTCTTCAAGGATTTTAGTATAAAGCCTGATCTTCGAAATTTTTAAATAATGCCCGGCAGGAAGTTTTTCGTCTTTAGGAGGGAGAGAAGTCTTAATCGAGTAGACTGTATGCGAAGTAAGTAGCGGAAGCTGTTGTTTAGTTTTCTCTGATTTTTCTTTCTTGGATCCAGCTCTTAAATCAAAGGAAGGAACGCTTAACGTTAATCCCCTGAATTGGTCGGCTTTAACCGGTTGATTAGCCTTTAAATAAAGGATCGAACCTAGAAGTGTAAGGATGATTCCAACAAATATGTAGAATTTACTTAACAAATGAAGGAATTTACCTGAGACCCCAGGGGTGGCGGCAGACCGCGGCGGCTGTATAAAGCCGCTTCTTGGTTTTGCCAATAGAGCAGATGCAGTGCTTAGCTGCGGTGTAATATTAACTTCTGCGGATTCAATACCCCGCACCAAACGCAAGGGTGGGCGGCACGAAGCGCCGCCCACCCTTATTTCAACCGGAGATGATAGACTGCTTACGTCTATAACAATCATTACGCTCTAACCTTTCTTTTAATTAACCAGCCTGTGAGCGTAAGTAGTGTACCTGCTCCGAGTAAGAATCCAGCTTTTGCAGCATCAATGTTGTCACCTCCAGTGTTTACAGGTTTGTGCGATACAGTCTGACCTTTTACCTCTCCACAGCTTATATACTTAAACTCATGCCATGGTCCCATTGTTTCGCCGCACTTCCCATTGCTTCCTACTGCATCTACTCCAATGCTGTACTTGTACTGGACCCCAGGACTAATGCTTGTGTCGATTACTTCGTATTTTTTCTTAAGTCTACCCTCACCAGCAGGTAAAATCCTCCACTTATAATTCCAATCACCGCCTTTTACTTTCTTGGCAACCCTGTATCTGCACTCTCCAATCGACCAATCGGTCCATTCAATCTTCACAGCCCACTTATTATTTACTTTGGTACATGATATTTTTGCTTTATATTGTCCTTGCAAATAAATCGAAGTCGGAGTAGGTCTGAGCGTAGGTGTTGCAGTCGGAGTAGGTGTGGGCGTAGGCGTACACTTACCGGTATAAGCCACTACAGATGCACAGTAAGCAAATTTATTTGGAGCTCCTCGCTGAGGTACTGCTAAATCAATTTGAACAGTCTGGTTACAGCGGAGGTTTCTAGCAGGAGGTAATATAATTCGTTTATTCATAAGATTGTAGAAAACATTCCAACCGTGCCCCACCGTGCCATCAAAAACCAGTTTGCCATTTTTATTACAGTTTTTGGTCTTACCATTACAAATAAATCTAAATATGCGAATTCGCTCTTTTTTACCTTTATCCGAATTGAACTGAACTACAGAATAATTTAGTATCCCTCTTAATTTTGGATTCTCCCATTCACCGAATATAGCCACAGGGGTGGGTTGATGCTTGGATCCTATCTTACAGATCTGATACTTTCTATTCTCTGGTTTAGAACAGTCTATATTACAACCGTTACTCTCCAAAATATCGGCTTTCTTGCTCAGGGCCGCGTTAACAGGAGGAATCATAGAAAATAATACTAGGACTGTTAATAGTATGGTGGCAATTCTTATATGCTTTCTCATGACGGTCATGTAACAAATTATTATAGGATTCTATCAGAATTCTTGTATCTCTTCAAGTACTAGGGGCTTATGCAAAAAATTGTTTCTTATGCCAGAGGTCTATCACTTGGTAGGCTAAAAGGGCTGCAATAAATACTCCTTTGCCAACTGGTCAACATTTTAGATTTGGGCTCTTATAAGCTGGAGTGCACGAACACACGAAGGATGTCTACGCATCACCCTTGGATGTCGTGTAGTAATATCTATAATACAGGAGGCTTGATTCTCTTTGAGTCTGACTGATGGATCTGGCAGATATCCTTTAGTAGCCCTTTTTATTGCAGAATCCACGTCTTTTAGTCTGGTAACTGGAGGTTTCTTTGTAAGATTAGCAGAAGTGGCAGCAAGTGGCTTGCCGTACGCTTCAATAAGTTTTAGGAGTCTAGGCGCTTTGGGCACTCTTACTCCAATCTTCCCTCTATGTATCGTAAGAGGAGAAAAAGGGTATGGTTGTCTCGCCTTAACAATGAATGTGTAAGGCCCTGGCAGAAGTAAATTTAATACTTTAAGTAGCTTAGGCTCAATATCCATAAACCTATATGCATCTTCTAGGTTCGCAAAAAGCAGCTGTCTTACGGTATCCTCCGGAGCTCCTTTGATTCTATTCATCTTTCTTATTGCTTGGGTGTTCCCAGCATCTGCCGCTATCCCTATGACTGTATCGGTTTTAACAAGGATTAACTCGCCGTTTTTTAAATGCTTTATAAGCTTCTTATACAGATCCATCTGGTATAATTTTAACATGCATATTAAGCTAAGAAAGCTGCTTAAGATCGTAGAGGGCAAACCCTCCCAAAGGTTTAATCCAGCGGCCACGGTGAAAGGTTTCCAGATAGATTCAAGGGTTATTAAAAAAGGAGAATTTTTTGTACCCCTTAAAGGTACAAAGTTCGACGGACATGAGTTTATAGAGTCCGCTTTAAGAAAAGGGGCTGTTGGATATTTTACAGAGAAGCCTAAGTACCTTTCGTTTCCTAACGGCATATTGGTAAAGAACACACTTGAAGCCTTAACAAAAGTTGCAAAATACAATCGAAAGTTTGCAGGTGTCGTAATCGGACTTACGGGGTCTGCTGGTAAAACCACTACAAAAGAGCTTCTTAAGTTTATGCTTTCTCAGTTCGGCCCCACGTATGCTACACAAGGGAATCAAAACAACGAGATAGGCCTTCCGCTTACTCTAGCAAATGCCCCTTTGGGGGTGAAATACCTTGTGCTCGAGATGGGAGCCTCTGCGCTGGGAGAAATAAAGCACCTAGTCAACATAGCCAAACCAGATATACGGATACTTCTAAGCGTTGGCCCTGCGCATACCGAATATTTTGGCTCAGTAGAGAATGTGATAAAGGGCAAAGGCGAAATCTTTGAAGGAGCTTCACAAGCTGTGGTGAATGCAGAACTTGTTAAATACTACCCCGATCTTAACAAAATAAATACTCTAACTTTTGGTGGCAGCCCTGATGCAAATGTTGCAGTAGAAGAAGCTTCTGTAAACCCACAAGGCACCTCAGGTGTCATTAAATTAAACCTTAACAGTGCGCAGTTTCTTCCATTTAAGATACGAAGCTTCTCAGGAAGGAAATTTAAAATAACTTTTCCTCTTTACAACAAGAAAATTATTGACAACGCTGCTGCAGTAATTGCTACTTTATTGATGCTTGAAATTTTTACCCCAAGAATACTTTCAAGATTTTCGTTTTTCCCAGGATATCAAGGTAGAGGCCGAATTATCCGAAAAGGCAAAGTAACTTACATCGACAATACCTATAACTCAAACCCTCTTTCTGTGAAAAACGCGATAGAAACAGTCAAAGATCTGCCAGGTGTTAAGATTCTAATTCTAGGTGACATGCTTGAGCTCGGAGAAAAAGCGCGTCAATACCACGCACAAATTGCAGACTTGGTTAAAGATAAAAACCAAACCTATTTATACCTTATAGGAGATCTCGTCAAACACACCCTAACCAGAGCGCAAACTCTAGGGCTTTCAAATGTGTTTTACAACCCAACCGAGGATAAAGAGAAAGCAGCTCATAAGATTTACAACACGATTTCCGATATCTTGAGGCAATCATCTGAACCTATTTATGTTTGGGTTCAAGGATCCCGAGGTATAAAATTAGAGGAGGTGCTTAATTTATTAATCTCTAAACCGTAAATCTATGAACTACTGGGTTTGGTTTTTACCAGTGTTTCTTTTTACTTTATTAGTTGATATTTTTGTGAAATTTGTTTTTTACCTAGCTGGAAGACGACCAAATTTAAGAGGGCTAACAGGCCTTGATATTGTTGAACTTTACAAAAGACTTCGCGGTATTGACCTTAAAGTTGAAGTTCAATCCTCTTGGCTAGGAGACTACTATGATCCCTTAAGTGATAAAGTTGTGCTTAGCCCTAAGGTGGCGAAAACACCGACGGTATTAAGTGTTGCAGTGTCGGCCCATGAATTAGGTCATGTAGAACAAGAGCTTGAGGGATATTCGCTTTTTAAACTCAGGCTTAATGCTGCAGGGATTCTGAATCTAACCACACAAGCAGGGTATTTGTTCTTAATCTTAGGGTTAATGTTTAATTTCATTCAACTGGCTACTCTGGGTTTAATATTTTTCAGCGGTGCATTACTCTACTCTTTGATTACTCTCCCGATCGAATTTAACGCTAGTGCTAGAGCTCTTAAGTTTATTAAAGAGAACAATTTGCTTGAGCCCAGTGAGCTCTCTTTAGCCAAATTGACGCTAATGGCTGTGGCTTTAACTTATGTGGCTGCCTTTATAGCCTCGCTTTTCCAGTTCCTCTACTACCTTTTTCAAGTTTTAGCTTTAAGGAGAGATAACGATTAAGCCAATAATCCTACTACACCTCCTTACCTTAAAGTTTCCACAAGCTCTTTAGGGGGGCAACAATTGAAAAAAGCCGATTTGGCCCCACGCCTTTATCTATCTTCCAGCCTTCTTGTGACAAAACCACCAATCAAAACAATTCTTCTGTCTTCTACGTCTAGCTGCTGTTTTCTCATCTTGAGCCGGCGGCACAATCACGTGATCTTTTATTATCTCGTTCTCTGGCCAATTCGCTGGTGTGGCGACTTTAAACTTGTCACTGGTCTGAAGAGCCTTAAGCGCTCTTAGAATCTCTAGGATATTCCTTCCTATCTCCTGGGGATAATAAAGCATCAACCTTATTTTGGCTTTAGGATCCATAATAAATACTCCTCTTACTGTATTTGAACCTTTAAAGGGAGAAATCATTCCTAATTTATCCGCAAGTTCTCCTCTGTCATCGGCTATGATTGGGAAGGGAATCTTTACCTTTAAATTTTTCTCTATCCATTCTATCCATTTGATATGGGAAAAAACCTGATCTATAGAAAGACCTATCAGCTCAGCTTTTAACTGCTTGAACTTCCGATAATTTTTAGCGAAAGATACAAACTCTGTGGTACATACAGGAGTAAAATCCGCAGGATGGCTAAACAAGATCCACCACTTGCCTTTGTAGGCTTGCGGGAGCTTTTTAACCCCCTGCGTTGTGTTTACTGTTATCTCAGGGAAATCTCCACCTAAGGTAATAAGGTTTTCGGTGTAGTTCATAGCTTAAAAGTAACATTTTATTTATTTGTAATTAATTATATCCTAGGAGGTGATTTTTCAATACAGTAACAGGGGGCTTTACGCAAAAATCGAAAAAGTTAATTAGGGCCCTCTGGGCTCTTGCTCTTTGAACCTGCAAAACTAATTTAATCCTTTTCGGCGCTAATTAGCTTTAACTTGGTATCCCTTACTTGATTCTTATAAAAAGGGCACACCTTTTTCAGAGGGCACTGCTTACAATTTGGTTTTCTCGCTGTACAGACATTTCTCCCGTGATAGATTAAAAGTAAAGGGAAGACTCTCCAGTATTTTTTAGGAACGACTTCGATTAGATCTTTCTCTATTTTTCTTGGATCCCTCTGGTTCGTAAGCCCTAGCCTACTGGAAAGTCTTGCAACATGGGTGTCTACTACTATTCCTTTGGGTCTCTTGAACCCTTCACTCATAATTACATTAGCTGTCTTTCTACCTATGCCTGGGAGTTTGGTTAAAGATTCAATATCATCTGGAATCTTTCCTCCGTATTCCTCAAGTATGATTTTAGCAGCCTTTACTATATTTCTAGATTTTGTCTTGTACAGATTTACAGATTTTAATAGTTTCTCCACATTATGAATATCTGCTCTTGCTAGTTTTTCTATGCTCGGATAATGCTTAAAAAATTCTGGAAGATAGAGATTTAGTCGATCGTCTCGCATCTGCGCTGAAAGTATGGTAGCAACGAATAACTCGTATATGTTCCTATGAAAAAGCGGGGTGGTTGGCTCTCTATATAGCCTTTTTAACTGCTGAATAATAAATTTAACCTTCTCCTGAAGGGACTTTATTCTAACCATTCTTCAGAGAATAAGGGGAATTTAGAAGCTAGGTTATTAACTTCCTTTTTTATTTGAGCTAGGGCTTGTGAATTCCCCTCAGATGTAAGGGTTCGTACAATTAAGTTTGCCACCTTCTCTACCTCAGCCTCTTTGAAACCACGCGTGGTTATTGCAGGAGTCCCTATTCTGATTCCGCTTGGATCCCAGGGTGGGCGAGCATCATTCGGGATTGCGTTTTTATTAACAGAGATATCTACTTTCTCTAAAAGTTCCTCTGCCTGTTTGCCACTAATACCCAGAGGAGTAAGATCAACAAGCATAAGATGATTGTCTGTTCCGTCGGTAATTAAAGTTAGGCCTTCGTTTTTAAGGTGTTCTGCCAAAGCTTGAGCATTAACAACAACCTGACGGGCGTAACGCTTAAAACCTTTAAGTGAAGCTTCCTTTAAAGCTACAGCTATAGCCGCGGTCACATGATTGTGGGGACCTCCTTGAAGGCCAGGGAAAACTGCTTTGTTTATCTTTTTTATAATTTCACGATTATTCGTCATAATCATAGCTCCACGAGGACCTCTAAGTGTTTTATGAGTAGTTGTAGTAACTACGTCTGCATAATCAACCGGACTCGGGTGTAGCCCAGCTATAATCAGACCGGCTATATGGGCAATATCAATGGCTAAATAAGCACCTACAGAATCAGCTATTTCTCTGAATCTCTTATAGTCGATAACTCGAGGATACGCGCTGGCTCCAGCCCAGATTAAACGAGGCTTATATTTTTTAGCAAGTTTGGCTACTTGGTTATAGTCTATGTAGCCTTGGTCGTTTACACTATAGCTTACGCTTCTATAATATATACCTGAAAAACTAACCTTATAACCGTGTGTTAGGTGCCCTCCAGAAGAAAGAGACATTCCCATTACAGTGTCCCCCGGGTTAAGCAAAGCTAGATACACAGCATGATTTGCAGGGCTCCCTGAGTAAGGCTGTACGTTGACGTATTTTACGTTAAAAAGTCTCTTCGCACGTTTTATTGCGAGTTTCTCAATCCTGTCGATGAATTGATTACCACCATAGTATCTTGCCTTTGGATACCCTTCAGAATATTTATTTGTTAGAATGCTACCGAGAGCCTCCAATACACGTTCTGATACGTAGTTTTCAGAGGCAATAAGTTCGATACCGGAAACCTGCCTTTCGTATTCTTGGGTAAGGTATTTATAAAGTAATGGATCGAAGTCTTTAAGCCTCTCGAACATGTAAATTATTATATGCATTTGAAGAAAGAAGGGTCAACAAATTCTCAAATACTGCGTAAACCGTCACTGGCCCAGTCCCGCCGGGGGTGGGAGTGTATCTAATTTTTTTAGAGGTTGTCTTTCCTGAAGACGATGGCGGTTTAAAATCTCCAACAAGTTTTCCATCTTTGAGGCTGGTCCCGAAGTCAATGATCGTAACTTCATCAGAAACAAGATCAGCGATACCGAAGCTATGAGCACTACCTAGGCCGGAGATAATAACATCCCCTTCTATCTTCTCATTAAGAGAATTATATATTTTCACCTGACTAGGACTGCACTCGCCAAGTACATAAAGAACTGAAGGGAGCCCTATAACTCTACCGTGTCCTAGTATAGCTACTTTCTTACCAGTTAATTCAATCTGATAAAAGTCGATAAAATGTTTCAGAGCCAAAATTGCTGCAGGAAGTATGGGCTTAACTGTGCCTCCGGTTGCTTTTTGAGCTAGTACTCCTAAATTAAATGCCGACAAACCATCTACATCTTTATGGTAAGAAACGGCATTTATTATCGCATCGGTATTTAAATCATACCGTAAAGGAAGCTGAACCAATATTCCATGTATATTTGGATCTTTATTAAGTTTTTCAATATTTTTTATAACAGTATTCGTGTCTTCTGAAGTTAGCAGATAGGTCTTTATTGAGACCCCTAAACGTTCCCCTATTCTTTGCTTCTGGGCTACAAATTTTAAAGTTGCGGGCTCTTTAGCAGTGACGATTATGGCTAGAGAGGGTTTAACCGATAAATTGCTTAATTTCTGTTTGAGTTTCTTATGTTGTTTTTTTACGATAGGTTCTGCTTTCAGTTGTTCAATCATATGCTATTCTACTTCAAACATCGTTAAATCTAAAGATGGCCGGGTTGTATCGAAGAACGAGAGGGGATAAAACGCTAAATAATCTTTCACCACAAAATGTCAACAGGAGCATATAACTCTCAGAACACCTGTTTATGCTTCTGTAGACAGTAAATCAAGATCCGCTATAAAAGGTACTAGCTGTGGCTTGTACCCCACCCATATCACAAGAGGTCCTGTCTGCTCCAGTAATTTGTCGAAGCTGTCTTCCGCTAGGTATCTAGAAAGTTGAAAGACAAAAACCGAACGATACTTAAGTCCGTGCAGCAATCTATCATACACTCCGCCTCCATGACCTAATCTATGACCATACTGATCAAAAGCAAGCCCAGGTACTAAAATAATATCGCAGCAACTAAATTTCGCCCCTCTAAAGTTTTTATATACGCTTGAAATTGTCTCCTTTGGTATTTTAAGTGGATTATTCAGAGGGAGAGCGTGAGGTTTTATCTCGCCTACTTTCCACCCGGCTTTATGTTTCACAGGGACAAAGACTCTTAGGTCTGAGTCTCTAAGAAGCTCCCGTGTAAAGGAGGTTATATCCGGTTCTAAAGAAAGAGGGATAAAAATTCCTATCTTCTTAGGCCTTGTTAAAGATAATGATTTTTGTAAGAGTTTAACTATCTTTCTATCTTCATCTTTTCTATTTTTGTACGTTAAAACAAGATCCTTAAAATAATGCCGAGCGAATGATTTTTGATGTGTTATCTGAGCCTCTCTGTTTTTTGAGATCAAAGGATTGCTAGGAAGATTAAAAAGATTAAATATCTCTCCGATAAAATACACCGACCCCGTAAATAAAACTGGGCTAATTTTTTTACACCCGCTGTGTTGAAATCTCTTAAGGAGTTTTTTTAGAGTTACAGAGGGGACGGATCCTTCTGGCACGTATTCTTTTTGCTCCTTAAATTCTCTAGGAATAGTAACGATCTCGGCTTTCTCTCCCCACAGTTCTAAGACCGCCTTATTCCGAGGCTTTCCCAGTGTAGCAAAATAGACTCTTCTAGGAGCAAGTTTTAAACTTTTTTTCAAATTTCTAAACTGGTATTTGTTGTGGGCGGTGTCCAAAACAACTGGACAGTGGTTAATTGTCCATAGTTGGGTTCTTGCAGGGATGTACAAGGGAAGTGTAACAGGCGATTTTATCCCTAATTTCCCTAAGATATCAATAACGCCTCCAAGAACTCTGACCAGCGGTAAAGAAACAATGTTAGTAAAGTATTTTCCTTCTTTTCGGTAGATTATAGTACCTAAGATAGAGCGTCTAATTGTTTTGTACGGAATTACTTTTTCTAGCTTCTTCGGATAAGAAAGTTGTTCAAAATTTGTGGAGGTTTGAGGGAGGATAAAGCTACGCGTGGTATATTTCACAAGTGCTGTCTTCTCATCGATTATGCTCTGAAGGTCAGTTCCCAGCTTTAAGGTGTGATCTGGATTAATCGATGTAATGATGTTGTAATAAATTGGAACGTCTGTAAAGACATTGGTATAGTCATTCTTTGCTCCAATCCCGGCCTCGACTACCAAAACATCGAATTTATTCCTTTGGTTGTAGAAAATTTTTAAAGCAGTAATAAAAGCCCGTTGTGGATAATCAAGATATGGGAGATCTAATCTAGCAAGTTGAGTAACCGTATCCCGCACCTGAGAATAACTAGGGTAAACCCCGTTTATATTAAGTCTCTCCAAAAAAGTCTTAAGATGAGGCTTGGTATATAGAGCCACTCTAAAACCTGCCAACTGCAATACACTCGCTAGAATTATGCTAGTAGCCCCTTTGCCCGTACTTCCTATAACGTGAAATACTGCTTTGAATTTTGATGGATCAACTCGCAACCTCTCTAGATAAGTTCTAATCAATTTAGGCTGCTTGTCTCTGGGTACAGCGCTACCTCGCTTAGTATAGTATTTTAAAAAAGGATCATTTGTCTTCATCCCTGTATTATAATAAATTATGCCTCAGCTTATTGCCATCTACGGTCCCACTGCTAGTGGAAAATCTAAAAAAGCTATGGAGCTGTTCGCACAAGCACCTGAATCCAGCTTACTCATCTCTGTTGACTCAAGGAAGGTCTATAAAGAGATCGAGATTGGGACTAACAAACGACCTTTGGTGCAATTTTTTGAACAGGAAGGCAAAATAAATAAGCTTATTGGTATAAATCTTTTCAGTATCACAAAGGAGGTGAGTGTATCATTATATGTAGACAGGGTTTATAAAACTCTAAATACCCGTACACAAAACCTAAGACAGATTAAGCAGATAATACTATTCGGAGGGAGCGGACTCTATATGGATGCCCTGCTGTTTGGAATTGAGACGTTAAATGTAAAACCTGATAAGACCCTTCGGGCTCAACTAGAGAAAAAATCCGTTGCAGAATTACAAAAGATATTACTTGAGACCTCACCTTTAACATACCACTCGCTTACAGAATCTGATCGACTAAACAAGAGAAGGCTTATTCGCAAAATAGAAATTGCTTTAAGCAATTCCTCTGACACAAAAAGAGAGACACTTTCTCTTCCGGAATTTCTGAGTAAGCTAACAGGTAAGACTTTTAATACGGTTTTATACCTCCCTTCTCCCGACCTGAAAGCTTCGCATCTAAAACCCGCTATTAAGGACAGAGTAATTAAAATGATCCATCAAGGGTGGTTAGAAGAGGTGATTGATGTAATAAAAACATATCTACACAAAGGCCACTCTTTAGAAGAGATCCTGTCTTTCCCCGGCCTTAATATAATGGGTTACAATGTGATCACAAAATATATAACACCTCGACTTGAGGTTAATACTTCTGTGGACACACTTGTAGACAAAATTTCAACACAGCACACAAGATACGCCAAACAGCAGATCTCCTGGGCTAGACGCTATCTTCGAAGAGATCTTGTGCCTCAAGAAAATATTAAGTTTTACATGCCTTCTGAGACTCTATAGCTAAAGCGCACCAGAAGAAGGCTGTAGAGAGTCGGTTTAAAACCTTTTGAAGCAAAGCGGCCTTAGAATCCTCTTTTAAATCAGGAATGTCATAAAGTCGCCTTTCAACTCTACGAGCAAAGGCTCTAAGATAATTTAAGGCAGCACCTTCCTTGCTAGAGAAATCCAGCACGAAAGATGTGAGTTGTCGTCTGTTCTTCTTTTCAATTTTATCTAAAAACTCGATATAGGGTTTAATTTTGAAGTCCTTGCCGGTTGCAAGATAAGCATTAATTTGGTAAAGGAGCTTAACGCTTTTATCAAGAAGAACGTGGCAGGACTTACAATTCCGAAGATAAGTGGTTTTAAATAGAAGAATAGCAGAAATTAATTCATCGCTTGCTCCGTAAAACTCTACAATGGGGTGATTTTTTAACACCCGGGGGACTCCAGCCTTTCCCCAGGTTTTGCCGGAATCCCCCTGATGGAACACTACCATGAAAACAAGGTAATAGGTCTTAGTTTATCAGTACCAAGCATATAGGGCCTAAGGACCTCTGGTACGACAACAGAACCGTCTTTCTGTTGGTAGTTCTCAACAATTGCCGCCAGAATACGGGGCGAAGGCACGCCTGTACCGTTTAAAGTAATTACATAATCTTTGACCTTCTCCTTTTTGTAACGAATATTATTTCTTCTTGCCTGAAATTGTCCCATGATAGAATGACTCCCAATCTCTCGATACTTATTATACGAAGGGAACCATACCTCCAAGTCATATTTCCTATAGTGAGGCTCCCCCATATCGCCTGTACACATGTGTACCACCCGATAGGGCAACTCGAGTTCTTTTAGAAGCTCTTCTTGATTTCCTCTAATTTCTTTAAGATATTGCTCAGCTAAATCATAATTGTTCTCCCCGATTATAATCTGCTCAACTTTCCAGAACTCGTGGAGCCTAAATAACCCCTTAACCTCTTTACCATGCGCCCCGACTTCTTTCCTATATGCTGGAGAAAACCCTGCGATTCTTATGGGTAGCTTCTCATAAGGAATGGTTTCATCCTTGAACATAGCTATCAAAGGCACCTCTGCAGTACCAACAAGATACGGAGTTCTTTTCTCTTGTTTTCCGGTTTCATCCACTGTAAGGCCGCTCTTGCTTACCTGGTATGCGTCATCTTCCCCCCATGGAAAATGTCCTGTGCCGAACATCGCCCATTTAAAGACTAAAGTAGGAGGAATAACCAACGTATAACCTTTTCTCTGAAGCTTATCTAACATGTAAGTTAGTACAGCCCAATGAAGTCTAGCTAGGTCTCCTAGCAGAAAATAACCACGAAATCCACTCACCTTTACACCGCGTTTAAGATCTAGCAGGCCTAGTTCTTCCAACAGTTCATAGTGGGGCTTGGGGGTAAAGTCAAACTTCTTAGGAGTACCCCAACGCTCTACCTCCACATTCCCAGACTCATCTTCTCCTATAGGTACATCTGCAGCCGGGAGATTGGGTACATACTGCCAAATTTTATAAATTTTTGTTTCAATCTCCGACAACTTTTCTTCTAAATCGCGGACTTTATCCTTCAGCTGTTTACCTTTCTCTAGATCTCGTGCCTGTGCTGCAGCCTTCCTTTGATGCTGGAGGTTTTGAGTCTCTGTAAGCAGACGTTTCTTTTCTTCATACAGCTTTATGAGTTTATCTATATCTTCGGGCTTTATCTGTTTAACCCCTTTATTTACGATCGCCGCTTTTACTTTATCTGGATTTTCTGCGATGAACTTAAGGTCTAACATTTTCTATATTCTAACATTTTATCCTAAGTAAAATCATCAAAGCCCAAGGAACACATCCCCCCTACTGGGGGGAGGAATCCTTCTTACTCACCTTGTATTCAAAATCAGAACGCGAAGAGGATTTTACTCCAATCTTATACCCTAATTGTAGAGTGGTGCTGTATAACTCATGCATTAAGTTTAGAAGCCTTCCTGAAGAGGTTAATCTTACTCCAATCATTATCAAAATTAATCCTATAGATATAGGTAGGATAACTTCATCTAAAAGCCCCGTCTGAGGTGCTCCTTTCTTAAGAGGTGTGGGTAAGGGCACATTAGCCGTACATGATTTAGCTACGTCTAATTGGAAAGTAATATTATCTAATGCTTGGCCTTCATAGGGTACTACTACTGCTAATAAAGTCTGTTTACCTTCTTTAGCATTGTTAACCTTTGCTTTAATTCTAATATACCTGGTTTTGCCCATCTCTATCTCTGAAAACGAATTAGGCATTCTCAGTTTAATCATTTCTGCGTTCCCAGCAGATTGAATCGTAATGTTATCTGCGGTGAGCTTGTGCCCATCAACTAAAGCAGAATCGGCTACATAATCTACCCCAGCTGGCAGGGAGATATCTACTTCAAGTAAATGAGCTGACATATTACCATGGTTCGTAACCTGTACCTCCACATTAAAGACCTCGTTGGGGATCACGCAATCTTTTGCCAAGATATCAGCAGAGAGACTAATATACGACGATGGAGTAGCCGTTGGACTAGCTGTAAAAGTTACCGAAGTAGGCGAGGGTGTTGGTGTCAAAGTCTGAACAGGAGTTTGAGTGGGAGTATACTCTAGGCTCGGAGTCGGTGTGAATACCTCTGTAGGAGTAGGAGCGGGCTGCCTGTTAAAATCAATTTTCTCTGTAATACAAAACTGACATGGCTTCTGCTCTAAACCTCTTGACTCTTTGGCTTTTCTATATGTAGTTTGAATGTGTTGTAGTCTTAAGGCAAATCCTATTACTATTGCAGCTGCTAAACTTAAGACATATCCTATAAGTAAGATTTTTTTCTTGGTTTGTTCTGCCTGTTGTTCTAACTGGAACTCATACATTTTTAACTACCTGGTAAGGTTATTATCCAGGGCTCTAGAGGGCCACTCTCTAGGCTGGTCTCTTTACCATAAGGAATATAGCCCGATTCAGTCTCTATCAAAATATACATGTAGAGGGTATTTTCATCTTGAGGCTTAGGTAAAGTATCTGTTTTAATCTGAAAAGTATGATTAGATACTGCATCTTTCTCATGATACCATTGACCTGAAACTCCTAACCCGTTTGCAAAGTCTTTTACTGCCTGAACAAAATCCTCGTGAGCATCTGGTGTAATATAAAGATGGGCCTTCGCTGGTTTACTCGTGGAAAAACTAATGGTGTATCCCCAATCATTCTGCTCTATTCTCACCTGATCAGGCTTAAGATCCTTTACCTGTTGTAATGATATTTTTATATCTTGTCTTTGAGCATCCTGCTCTACTTTTATCACCTGCGACTTTATAAACCCACCCGAAAGATAATATGCCAGTATCCCAGTAAGTATAATTGATAAAATCGCACCTATTATAAATAAATACTTTCTTGGATTTCGCATTAAATCATTATACTTAAGGGAATCCTAGTTTGCAAACAAAGGCGAGGGCAAAATTGACTTTTTTCTATCTTTGCGTAAACCTCAAAAGCCTGATTACCTATCCAATTAAGTTAGCTAGGGGTTAGAGGCTCTACATAGAGGTCTAAAATGGTTGAAGCACCCGTGAGTAAACTGAACAGTCGCTCCAAACCTATACCTACACCGGAATATGAAATATCAATTGATTTAATAGCTTTAAGATAGGAGATATCTACAAGAAAATCTTCTGGAGCTTCATCATACTTACGCTCTATCTGCTGAACATCCTCCTTAATTGGCTCAGTATTGCCGTTGGCTACCTCTATACCTTCTATGAGTATCTCAAACCTCTCTGCAATTTGATCTGTTTTTGGCTTACACAACACCGAGGCCTCTAAAGGAAAATCAAATATTATATAGTTACCTTTAAGCTTAGGTTCTACGTAGCTGGCCATTACTAAATCAAAAAACTCAGCTCGACTAAGGTCGCGGTTGTACCTCCTCTTAGCTTCTTTTACAAAGTTGCTGTCTGTCCAGCTTATTCCAAAATGCTCTTTAAATAAATCTAAAGTGCTCACAGCCTTCCAGCTACTTTTCTTAATGCTTCGTTGCTGGCCTTCCACATACACAACTGGTACTTTATTTACTTGTTCTGCCAAGGTAACCAAAAAGTCAACTACCTTCCATGCCAGATCCAAATAGGAAACGTTAAATTCATACCACTCAAGCATAGTGAACTCTGGATGGTGGGTCTTGGAGACATCCTCTTTGTTCCTAAAACTTAGCCCTATTCCAAAAAATTTTGAATACTTCTTATAAAGACGGGCTATAGCCTTTTTCATGTAAGGTTCAGGATAAGGCTGCAGATAAAGAGTTTTTTTCTTGCCATAAGGTAAGATCCACTCGGTTTTAAAAGGAAAGATATGTGTTTCGTAGGGGAGGCCTGTAGATAATACCTGTGGATAAATCTCCACAAAACCTCGGGAATAGAAATACTCTCTTATTTTTCGAATAATAAGATCTTTTTTGATCAAAGGATCCATTTATACAACAATCTTCTCAAGCACAGGTACGATCTGTTTTTTCCTAGATACCACCCCTTTAAGTTCAACGAACCTATCTGTAGGGGCAATCTGAACTCCGAAACCTTCTTTGATGTATTTATCCGTTGGATTCTGCTGAACAAGATAATATCCCGTTTGCTCTAACACATCGATCACAAAGAAAAAGATATGGTTGTAGCCCTTTTCCTGTTTTAGCTTCTCAATCGCCCCTGCCAACTCTACATACTTCTCAAATAACTTCTCTGGCTTGACCGTCTCAAATACTCCAATTAAGACTCTATTGTTGCCAAAAGTATACTCTTTGGAATCATAAGTAATAATCTGCTCTGGCATAAGATCGCTTATATCTGACTTTGCTTCAAACATATCCTGTGCGTAGGCATCAATATCTGAAATTCCAGCCTTGTTGGCTGTTACACGCAGCACCTCTTTATCTATCTTGGTTGCAGTAGGACTCTTGAGATTTAGAGTATCAGATATAATAGCGCTGGCTATTAGGCCGGCTATATCCGCAGGTATTTGTTCCTCGCTTATTCCATTTATAGAGAAGTACTGGTACAAAACTGTAGCCGTGCTCCCAACCGGCTGGACTATAACCTCTAGCGGCTTGCTCGTCTTTAAACCTCCTAGCTTATGATGATCATAAATACCAACTATTTCTAACTCTGAAGTATCAAAAAGTTCGGCAGGGTTGGTCGTATCTACAATAATTAGTTTTGTACCTGGCTTAAAACTACTCTGCTGAGCTGGAAGTTCTATGCCCAGTTTCTTTAACACAAACACAGCTTCTTTGTTGGGGGCATTTTGAACCAATGGGATATAGGCGTTATCAGCCACATAGTTATTAAAATACCACGCAGCGATTATTGGACTTACTGTTGCATCAGTATCTGGATTTTTATGGCCGATAATATATGTGGTATCCATACTCAAATTCTTAAAATCTTAGCTAAATTATGTTTACCACCTTTTTTGCTAAAACTCAAGCACGAATGTGACAGGACCATCGTTGGTTAAGCTCACTTTCATATACTCTCTAAACTTTCCAGTAAACGTTCGTGGTACCACCAATTCAAACTTTCTAACCAATTTCTCAAACAATTCTTGCGCCACTTTAGGTTCAGCTGCGTTTGAAAAAGAAGGCCTACACCCACTCTTAATCTTAGAACATAGGGTAAACTGAGGCACAATGAGAAGCTCACCATTTATCCGCAGAAGGCTTTGATTCATTTTGCCCTTTTCATCCGGAAAGATCCTTAGCTTCACAATTTTCTTTACGACCTTGTCGAAAATCTTTTCAGAATCTTTCTTGCAGAAACCAACCAATAGAAGTAGCCCCTGTCCAATATTAGCAACAGTAGCCTTACCTACCTTTACCTTTGCTTTTGAAACTCTCTGTGCAACAACGATCATATTCCCCAGTCCGGCGGGGCGGACTCGAACCACCAACCAGAGGTTTTACAGACCTCCGCTCTGCCAGTTGAGCTACCGCCGGATTGTTAATTATAACATGAGACTTGACTACCTCAACTTAAAATTGGGGCTCACGCAAAAATCGAAAAAATCAATCCTTGCCCCCAGCCTCTTAAGCTTCTTCTGGCCGTCTTACATTTCCCCGTTGTTGATGAACGATTTTTCGCTATCCGGCGTAAGGCAACTTACTTTTGGGTGTGGGGCAAAATGTGTTATTAACACATTTTGCCCCACGCCCAATTAAACGCCTCTAGAGTTGGAGTATCCCCTTCTAGCCTGCCCCTCTTCTCTCTGCTTTAACTTTTAGAGCCCAATTTAAAATGTCTCTTAGGTTCTCTCTTAGTTTGTCAAAAGAGTGGAACCTAGAAGCTATATCAAAATTCTTTTCGGTAATCCTAGTTGTCTTTGAGGGATTAGCCAACCATCGCATTGTAATTTCAGCTGCATCTCTAAGTTTTCTCCCAGGCACAAACTTAAAGCCATCCCTGACTC